>VSNR01000073.1 GCA_009774345.1 Lachnospiraceae bacterium
GCAGGTATTATACCATAAAATGCGGTAAAAGTCGATAAAATCAAGTGTTTTAAACCTAATCAGCAGACACTAAATAATGCAAGCTATTTTTCATTCCCTCTTGACATTCTATGTCTACAGTTGTAAACTATAATTGTCTACAAGAGTAGTCATTATATACACTATCAATTTTTTTGAAAAAAGGAGTTACTTATATGAACCCAAACATGACCGTATCCGATTCCGAACTGGAAATACTTGAGGTGCTGTGGGCATCCGACTGCGCCCTGAGCGCCGCAGAAATTCGTAATATTTTAAACGAACACAAAAGCTGGGAGCGCACCACCATTCTGACGCTCATCAACCGTCTGGTCAAAAAGGACGCCATCGCACAGGAAAAGCGCGAGGTATACTATTATACCCCCTGCATCCGGCGTGAGACATACGTCCGCGCAGAGACCAAAAGCTTTGTGGACAAATTTTTCAAGGGCAGAACGAAAAGTCTGGCTGCGGCGTTAGTGGACAGCGATGCTCTGACCAAAGAGGATATTGAGGAGCTGCGCGACTATTTTAAGAAACTGTGATTTATATGCGAGGAGGGATTTATCATGAAACTGTTTCTGCTTATGTTGTCTCTGTCCCTGTCGGGGACACTGATTGGATTGTTGATTCTGGCACTGCGCCCGCTGACCAGAAACTATTTTTCCGCCAAGTGGAATTACTATATCTGGCTGCTCGTCATTATACGGCTGCTGCTGCCATTTCACTTTGACACGAATTTTCATACAGACATTTATCTGACAGGACGGTCGCCAGCACACACAGCCGACACCGACCTCAATACGACAGGGCAGACACCTGCAGACACACACACGACCAATGCAGACAGCGATCTCGTCAAAAACACGACTGCTGCCCTGATAAACAACAGCAGTCAAGACACCGCTTTAGCAAATACAGACACACGCTCAGCAAACACAGAAAACAGCCCCCATCAAGATATGCCGTCAGCAAATTCTCCGAATGTTGTCAGCAGCAATCCGAATCACACAGACACCGCCCCCGCGCAGAAACTGCTGACAATTGCCGCAGCTCTGTGGTTTATGATCGCAGTCCTTGCGCTGATGATCAAGCTGATACGCTATCAGCGTTTCAAAGCCGCTGTCACCAAAGGCTGTGTCCCCATCACTGACAGGCGCGTCATCGCTCTCAAAAACACCTTCTGTATCCGGCTGCATATACAGAACGCTCCTGCATTATATGAAAGCCCCGCCGTATCCGGTCCGATGACAATTGGCTTGTTTCATCCAATAATCCTCCTGCCGCAGTCCACTGCTGACGAGCGGATGCAGCCCCAGTTTGAGCTCACCCTCCACCATGAACTGATTCATGCAGCGAGAAAAGATCTGCTGTACAAGTGGGTTTACCAGCTCCTGCTCTGCCTCCACTGGTTCAATCCGCTCCTGCGGTACATCGGCAGGAAGATTGACTGCGACTGCGAGCTCTCCTGCGACGAGCAGATTCTCGCCCAACTGACAGAGACGGGAAAGAAACTGTATGGCAGCCTGCTGCTGGACACCGCAGAACGCGCTCTCACCTGCCGCCAAAATACGCTTGCCACCACTTTATATAGCAATAAAAACGACTTAAAAAAGCGTCTCTGCCACATCGTACACTACCAGAAAATCCCCCGCTTTCGGCTGATCTTCTCTGTCTGTACGCTGATAATCGCACTGATGTTTACTGCGTGCGGCACCGTCTGGATTTCGCAGGCGGAGAACACCGCTGACGAAGACACACAAGGCGAAACGGATACGGATACCGACAATGACAGTGTTCTCTCACAGCTTCTGACTTCCATCGTTTCCAATGACGGCTTTCTGGAAAATGCTTCTGCCGCCAGCCAATCAGGAGACGCATGGAAAGCCTTTGATGAGGACGCCCTGCTCGCCGGAAAGGACAATCATGAACAGTGGGCTGCCCGCATGTACCGAGGGGGCGGCAGCAAAATCAAAGCGTCTGGTTTTGTGCTCTACGGTACAGACTCCTTCCTGATCGCCTATGCAAATCAGGAGACTGAAATCCGTGTGACAAGTTCCTTTGAGTGCATTGACGGCAGATTCAAAGTGATCTATGTCGCCCCGGACCAAAGCATCGTCACACTCAATGACACAGGAGCGGAAACCACGCAGACCATCACCCTACAGAAGGGCAGAAACGTTCTCAAAATGGTCGGTCAGGGCGCGAAGCTCAAAAATCTTACCATTGATTATTCCGATGTCCTCTCCGCTTTGGACCTTGATAAATTCGAAAGCATTTTTTCAAGTGAAGAGGAGGAAAAAGCCGCCAGCATCAAAGAGGCTGTGCTGTCTGGCAATACCTGTCAGAAAGAGGAGGTCATCGATGTGCTGCACAGCATGGAGCCAGAGGACGTCAGCGAAGTTTTTCATGACATGCTGCGTAAGGGAACAGACTTTACCGCCGAGGAACTGCAAAAATTCCTGATTTATTCAGACGAAGATTTATCCAGCCAGTATTTAGCCGAGGCGCTTCATGAGGGCTGCATCAAGCCGCTCAGCGCAGACGCCATCAAAAAAATAATGCCCCATCTGGCGCAGGAATACTGTGGAGAGCTGTTGATCAATCTCCCGGTGGACGAATTTTACGATATATTTTCGGAAACAATTTATTATCTAAACGACGAACAGATTGAGCAGTGTCTGAATGACTATCTTGACAGGGGCGGCGTTCTAACCTACTCCATGTTCAAGAAAATTTCATACTACCTGAGCGACTCCATGATTGAAAAGCTCGACAGCCAGCTGCCTGAATAAAGCACCATGAAGGAACTGTAGAAAAAGAACTTGCACCCAGAATAAGTACACGATATAATATAGAAAAAAGGTGGTGGTTCAATGAATGCGGCAGCAGCAAAGCAATTAGATTCTTATACAATGGAAGACATTTATAATTTGCCGGATGGACAAAGGGCAGAACTAATTGATGGTGAATTGTATATGATGGCGACACCTAACAGAGTCCACCAAAAATTTGTTATGACATTATCCAATCGTATTTTTAATTATATTCACGGTAAAAACGGAAATTGTGAAGTCTATCCCGCACCATTTGCAGTATTTTTGAATGCGGACAATGATATTTACCTTGAGCCTGATATATCTGTAATCTGCGATCAGAACAAGCTGACAGATGACGGATGTAAGGGCGCGCCAGACTGGATTCTTGAGATTGTGTCCCCTTCCAGCCGTGCGATGGATTATAATAAGAAGTTACTAAAATATGGCACGGCAGGCGTCAGGGAATATTGGATTGTTGATCCGGTAAAACAGCGTACTATGGTTTACAATTTTGAACATGATACCGTTGAAGAATATTCCTTCTCGGACAAAGTAAAAGCCGGCATATATGAAGACTTTGAAATTGATTTTGCTGAGATAAGTATTGAATAGGCTGCTTCTATGATTCCTCCCTGTAATGATTCAACGCTTCATTGCAAGGAGGAATCGGCATGCAGCAGTCACGCGCCAAGCTTCTCCAGAAAAAGCGCTCCGCTCACAGGCTTGGAATAATAATATCCCTGAAAGAAATCACATCCCAGTTCTGTTAGCAGACGGATATGCTCCTCATTCTCCACGCCCTCTGCGACCAGCTCCATTCCCATCGCTTTCACCATCGCCATTGTATATTTGAGCGCATACATTGCCTTCTCATCCTCCATCGCCGACCACACCATCGACTTGTCGATCTTGACAATGCGAAATGGATATTTGATCACAAAAGTCGTGTTGGAAAATCCTGTGCCGTAATCATCTAATGAAAAGTTCACACCGCGCTCTATCAATTTGTTCATATTCCGCATCAAGGTCTCGTGCGACATCACCGCCGCCGTCTCCGTGATTTCCAGATTGATGCAGGGATACGGCAGGTGGTACTCATCCATGACATTTAACAAGTCCTGATACAATGATTCCTGCATACACTGAACCACCGACAGATTCACTTCTATGTACTCAATCCCCCCTCGACAGCAGCTGCTCCTCCACGATGAACCTGCACACCTCGCGGAACACAAACTCACCAATCTCGAGAATCAACCCGTTTTTCTCCGCAAGCGGGATAAATTCCTCCGGGCTGATAAAGCCAAGCTCATCATTCTGTAGACGCACCAGTGCCTCCGCGGACGTAAAACGCTGTTTTTCCACAGAAAAAATCGGCTGATAATACACTGCGAACTGATGCTCCGCAAGCGCCTGCTTCATAATCTGAATAATGCGGCTCTCCCGCCTGAGCTTCTCCAACAGGTCAATATTCGCATAGACAACCTCCTCGTCAGACCGCATTCTCGCATCGTCGAGACAGATTTCCATCAATGCCTCGATATCTGCCAAGCGCACTGCATCCTCTGGATAGTCTGTCACGCACATGGGCGCAGTCAGCGTAATTGCCACAGAATCCGAATAAAAAGGCTGTTCACAGCGCACCCGTATGCTTTTGACCAGCTCTCTCCAGTCCTCTTTGCGGCTCTCAGAGACCACAGCAAAACGGTTTCCTGTCACATAGAAAACCCTTCTCCTGCCAGCCGCCCCAGTGATCGCCTCCGCAAACTGTTTTAAGATCGTGTTGGCGCTCTCCGTCCCCATCGTCTCACTGATATACTGCATGCCGTCAAGCTCAACCGTAAACACAGAGAAATGTTTCTCATTCTCAATATTTGCAGTCAGAATCTTCTCAAACGCCTGCCTGTTAAATGTCCCAAGCCCCTTCTCCGTATAATCCTGCGGATTTTCCAGCGACAGATAAATCAAAAGTACCGCAATCGCAACCGCAAACTGTGCGATCATCAGATTCGGGAAAATCATCTGGACAATCAAAACCACAAAGCTTGAGATCGTGTATGTGTAAACCACCACCTGCTGCCCCTTGGTGAAAATCGCCCGATAGACCACCGTGTACACCTGAGATGCCAGCACGTACAGCATCGCATTAAAATACAAGATAAAAAACAGCGGCCCGTGCACATACTCATTCGTCTCTGTGATCACAAAAATCAATCCTGTTAACGGTGTGGTGGCAGTCACCAGCACATCAATGCCAAACGGTACCAGCATCAGCGACTTCTCAAACCTTTTGATACGTCTCTTTTTCTTGACCGCATTCACAATATAGGCAAAATACACTGCCGATGCCACGTCCTTGTAAGCACCTGCGGATGCCCGATCGTGTACATCGTCACAAGATCCAGCGCAGAGGAAACCAGTTCCAGCCCAATCAGGACAGAAAACAGTTTCGTCTGATAAGTATCAATGCTTTTTTTGTAGAAAAAATGCAGTGTGCTTGCCAGTGTGATAATAAATGATGCAACATCATAATGGATAATATAATCCAACAAAACTCACCCCCTCCTCCTACTATTATAGCCGCTGTCCAAACTGTCCGCAATACAAAAAATGCCGCCATACCGAAGTATCGTGGCATTTTATTACATAAATATTTATTTGGCGTTCGCCGGCTCGATATTGATCGTCTTTCCTTTGATTTTTACATTTTTCATCGCTGCGAGCACATCCGCCGCATTCTCCTTTGGCACCTCCACAAAGGTGTACTTGTCATAGAGGTCGATCGCCCCCACTAACTTGCCGGGGATATTGGCCTCGCCCGCGATCGCGCCCAAGATGTCCTTTGCCTTGACCTTCTGCGCCTTGCCAATGTTGATAAAGAGGCGCGCCATGCCCTCCTCCTCGGCACCGGTGTTGTCAAACGTGTACTCCACACTGGTGTCATTGCCTTCACTTAACTGCCCCATATACAGCTTGAGGAATGCCGCCGCTATGTCCATCGCCGTGTAGTCGGACTCGTTGATCTGTTTCTCGATTGTGTTGATCATCGCAGTCAGATCTTCCTCCTCGATCACATTGCCGATTTTGTCCATGACCTTCTCAATCTTGAGCTGATTCACATCATTGAGCGACGGTACTGGCATCGCATAGATTTTGGTCTTGCAGTAGCGCATAATATCCTTTATTTTATAGACTTCCTTTCCTTTTACAAAGGTGAAAGAGCGCCCTGTCCGCCCCGCGCGCCCTGTCCTGCCAATGCGGTGCACATAGTACTCATCGTCCTGCGGAATATCATAATTAAATACCGCCTCCACATCATCCACATCAATCCCGCGCGCCGCTACATCCGTCGCGATCAGAATATCCGTCTTGCCCGTTCGGAAGCTCTTCATCACGCGGTCGCGCTGCGCCTGACTCATATCGCCGTGAAGCCCCTCCGCAAAGTATCCTCTGCCCTTTAGCACCTCTGTCAGGTCATCGACCATCTTCTTTGTATTGCAGAATACCAGCGAAAGTTTAGGTTCATAATAATCAAGCAGACGGCAGAGCACCTCCACCTTATCCTTTCGTTTTACATCGAGATAATACTGTTCAATCTTTGGCACCGTCAGCTCCTTTTTGACAACCTTGATCATCTTCGCATCCGGTTTCTGATAATTCTTGGTAATGTCCAAAATCGCCTGCGGCATGGTCGCTGAGAACAGGATCGTCTGCCGCTCTTTGTTCGGAATATACTCAAGCACTGTCTCGATATCCTCGCGAAAGCCCATATTGAGCATCTCATCCGCCTCGTCAAGCACGATGGTATCCACATGGTCACAGCGGATGGTCTTGCGGCGCAGATGGTCCATCACACGCCCCGGCGTGCCGATGATGATCTGCGTTCCCTTGAGCGAGCGTATCTGCTTTGTGATATCCTGTCCGCCGTAGATTGGAAGCACCTTGACGCCATGCATATATTTGGCAAGCCTGCGGATTTCCTCGGCCGCCTGCACTGCCAGCTCCCTTGTCGGGCACAGAATCAGTGTCTGTGGATGCTTGATCTCCTTTTTGACCTTCTCAAGCACCGGAATGCCAAATGCGGCTGTTTTTCCAGTTCCCGTCTGCGCCTGACCGATGAGATCTGTCCCGGTCATTGCGATGGGAATCGCCTTGCTCTGTATGGGGGATGCCTCCTCAAAGCCCATTTCCTTGATTCCCCGGAGAATCTCAGGGCTTAAATTCAGTTCGTTAAATCGTAAAGTTTCCATATATAATACTTTCCTTTCGCGCTGGTGCGCCTTTTGTTTTTACACACAACGAAAGCGCATGCGTAAAAGCATGCGCTTTCGAATCAACTTCTTCATTATATTTTCAAAAAGCTGGAAAGTCAATATATATTTCACATTTTATTCCGTAATTTTTTGTCCCGATAGAATGCGCTTGATTTCGGATTTCACATAAGCGGGCTTGTACGGCCGCACGATGTATCCTGCTGCACCCGCTTTGCGGCAGCGCGCGACAAGGTTTTTATCATAGCTGTCTATGACAAAGAGTACTGGCACGGTATTGCCTGTGAGGTCTCTGATCTTGATGGCGGCATCAATGCCATTCATCTCAGGCATATCCATATCCAGTATCACCAGATCTGGCTCTGGCTGGCGTTTTAATTGCAATAGTGCCTGCCCTACCGAGGTCAGCATGCTCAACTCATATACATTTTGCAGAAAGCCGCGAAAGGTCTGTAGATTAATCAGCATATGATCAATAATCATAATGCGGTATTTCTTGAAGGGCGTGAGCATCTTGCGGCGCTCAGACTCCTCCGCGCAGGGGTCCATGATCTCTTCATTGACGCCATGCAGAATGGTCAGATTAAAATTTTTCTGTTCAAGCAAATCCATCATTGTCCCGTCCAGAAGCCTTAGAAGCGGTCTTAGATTCCGGCTCCCTCTATTGTCTACAATAATCCCCTGCCGTCCGTCCGATAACTCCACCTGTGTTCCCTTGGGGTAAAACGGGACATATAACAGCAGTGCCTCGACTACTTTTGTGTCAAACATAATGCCGCCTGCACCCATCAGATACTCACACGCCTCGAATGGAGAGTATGGATTTTTGTACGGCCGCCGCGACACCAGCGCATCATACACGTCCGCCACATGCAGTATTTTGGTGAATATCGTCATACTGTCACCATAAATCCCCTGCGGATAACCGCTGCCATCCACATTCTCATGATGAAACAACACTGCTGCTTTCACCTGCGCAGAGATGTCCCACCGCTCCTTAATAATCTCGTAGGAGAGTGTCGCATGCTGCTTCATAACCTCATACTCTTCATTGGTCAAGCGCGCTGGTTTGTTCAGGATCTCCGGCGGAACCACAAGCTTGCCAAGGTCGTGAAGCAGTCCAGCCATCACAAGCTGCTCTAAGGACTCCTCGTTCATTTTCAGCCCAAACCCGATAATGCACGACAGCACCGCGACATTGACTGAATGTGCATACGTATATCCGTCAAAACACCGCAGATCTGTCAAATCCAGCGACAGCACTCCTTTGTGCAGCACTTGGGACACAATCTTTTTTGCCACGCCCTTACATCCGTCAACATCACTGTTACGGACATTGATCAGCCCCTCTGTCCTAAGGTCCGGGCTGATCACCGGCTCAATCTCAATATCTTCTGAGAGTTCATCATTGATATATACGCCGTCAAACCCATATTCGTTGAGTTTTTTAATGTAAAATTTAGACAAGATGCTGCCGCTGCATATCAGTGTATGCCCATCCGCATCATACATGTTGTAAGCAAGACACATGCCCGGCCTTGCATCATTTATCCTAATGTACCGCATAATTTCCTACTCCATCGTATCTGTGCAATCCTTGCACGCGCTCTCTCACCCCGTAGACGCTTTCATACAGCTTCTCTCAAACCGGGCAGGGTATTCTTCTGCCCTATCTGTCATAATAAAAGTATAGCGAAAAATGAATGCAAAATCAACCTATACAAGACTTTTTCACAACTTATATCCCAATTCTATGTTACTGTTCACTCCGTTCCAGTAACAGGTCAAAATCCATGCAAAATTTGCTTCGCAAATGGATTTTGACTTAACAATCTATACGTTTTCTCACGGAATGCGCAGTTCAGCGCATTCCTGACCTGTGAACAGTAACAATTCTATCACGATTTTAGCCTTGCATAATCACGCGCGTTGATTTAAACTAAGAATGAGGTATCAATATGCAAAAAAGACCAATCAAGAGAATTTCACTCTACAATGAATTTCACTGCATCGGCGCCGCGTGCTCCGTCAATTGCTGCCGCGGCTGGAAAGTTCCCATCGACCGTGACATGTACTTAAAATACTTGAAGGAAAAAGGGCTCTTTGGCTTCCTGCTGCGCTGCTCCATCCATCATAGCGGAGAGCTCACCGCCTTTCGAAGCACACTGCACGGCTGCCCGTTCTGGGGACTAGACCGCCTGTGCAGAATGCAGAAAAAGCGCGGGACAGACTATATGCCTGCTGTGTGCATCCAGTTTCCAAGGCAGCTCTACAACCTTGACTTTTTCTGTGAGGAGACACTCTACCTTGCCTGCCCGGAGGCCGCAAGGCTTTTTCTGGTGTCCGCAGCAGCACATAAACCTTTTGACTTTACTGTGACTGAGGATACCCCCGGATACGAAGTCAACACGACCAATGATGACAGGGAATTTCTCGACTATCTGCTCCAGTCGCGGGAGGAGCTTGCCTCTATGCTTGACGGCAAGACTGCCTTCGACAGCATGGCAGTCCTCGACTACGGACGCGATGCGCAAAATGCCTGCCTGAGCCAGACACCGCTCCCCAGCCCGCTTGGCTACACCTCCGACATGCGCTATCCGATGGAGATTGAGAAGCTCAACACACTCTTTTTCAAAGGATTTTATCACCCCAGCCTGCGGACTGTACTGCCCTTTCTGAACCAGCTATGCCAGAAATATATCCGCAGCTTCTATCGCCTGAGCCAGCGAAATCCCGCCGCAGCCGACAAAAAACTTGCGCGTCTGAAACAAAACCTGTATCAAAAACTGCCAAATCTCGATGGGTTGTTGCAGCAGTATTATGTGTATTATCTTTATACGAATTTTTTGGATATCTTTGAGGATTACAGCTTCTCAAAACATCTGCTGTTTGGCATTGCCAAGACGCATATGCTCTGGGTCTTTTTTGCCCTGTACGCA
Source organism: Lachnospiraceae bacterium (assembly GCA_009774345.1). Taxonomy (GTDB): domain Bacteria; phylum Bacillota; class Clostridia; order Lachnospirales; family Lachnospiraceae; genus COE1. The sequence goes on from VSNR01000073.1 coordinate 10,048, forward strand.
GAACATAAGAAACAGATCTCAACAGAAGAGCTTGCAAAGATTATTGCGGTATATGAGAGAAGGGCGCCTCAGATCGAGGACGCACTCAAGCTATTGTGAAAATATGACGGTCTCTTTTAATGGAAATGAAAGTGCCTCCTCCCCCCATGGCATTGCAAGGTAAACCGTCTCCTTCGATGTCTTTTCATCAATAAAAAACGCCTCTGCCTCGGCGAACTGTTCATCCCAATCCGCAGAGGGGACTACGCGGAGTAAATGTCTCTCCATTGTGCCCTTCTGTATGTCCAAAATATTGAGTTCCCCATATGCAAAATACCGCCTGCCATCTGCATCTGTGCAGGCATCCTCCAAATACCAAGGCCCCACACTTGCAGGCAGCGCCTGAACCAAGAATTTCTCATTGTCTGCAAATGCATAACTTGCCCCCTCTCCACAGCGGTATCCAGACTCATACACCAGCTTTAACCCACTGTCTTCTATTCTGAATAAACAATATGCCTCCTCGCTCTCCCCTGAGTAGTATGCAAACAGCAGATATTTCTCTGAAAATGACAGCCATAAGCTTCCGCCGCCATACCCCGCTGACGGATATGGAACTATAAAAGTCTGTCCTGCTTCCGCGCAGGAATAGAGCGTCAGGCAGATCTCCTCTTCATCCTCTAAGACAATCCTGCGCCCATCGTTCAATATCATCTGCTGCCCTGACTTCATTTTATCTCTCCTTCCCTGCTATGCTTTATTTAGAATACTTTATTTAGAATACTGAAAAAATGATTGAAATTTACTTCCCTATATGTTATAGTAGACATAGGAAAAGCACCCACTCCAAAGTGGATGCTCCCAAGATTGGTTTGATGCCCTTACGGACACCGCCTCACCTGTTGGCAGACAGGTGAGGCATTTTTATTTCTTCTTATTCCTCTTATCGAGAAAGGCAAGAAACGCAACAATCAAGCTTCTCGGGAGGATGCCACCCTGTCATGGGTACTTTTCTTATGGCTTTCGCCATGTTATTTATCATACCATTTATGTGCGCATTTTTCAATTCTTTTTCAACAAATCTCTGTGCTGATTCATTGTTACTGTTTACTCCCAATGTCATCAACTTAAGCTTCCTACAGCGAAAATTTATTATTTGGCACTATGAATTATTGAGCATATTCCAGCACAGGATATGATTTAATTTCCTTAAGTTAATGACATTGGTTCACTCCGTTTCAGTAACAGGCAAAAATCTATGCATAATTTGCTTCGCAAATGGATTTTTGCTTTTCAAGCTGTACGTTTTTCACGGAATGCGCAGTTCAGCGCATTCCTGACCTGTGAACTGTAACGATTCATTCTGTTGAAATTTATCTCTGTCTTTTTTGCAATAGCTTTACACGCCCGATTATGATATAATCAAACCAGAGCCAGTTTTACCCCATTTTTTACCGAAAGGAGAACACCCCTATATGGAAACAATCATTGACACGCTGACACTGCCGTTAAAGCACGCACGTTTTTATCTCGGAGATGCACCTGACGCATGGCAGGCATGGTATGAGGACGAGGACTGGGACTGCGTCACCCTGCCGCATGACTGGTCAGTCTGCCAGCCTTTTTCCAAAGACTTTTCAAGCGGCACAGGATATCTTGCAGGCGGTACAGGCTGGTACCGCATTCATATCCCCCCCAATGAGGCATGGCAGGGAAAACAGCTTCGAATCCAGTTCGAGAGCGTGTACAAAAACAGCCGTGTCTGGTGCAATTCAACCTATCTTGGAGAGCGGCCAAACGGCTACAGCTCTTTTGGTTATGACGTGTCTGGTTATTTCCACTTTAACCGCGAGAACATTATCAGTGTGTATGTTGACCGCCGGGAGCTGTCTGATTCCCGCTGGTTTACAGGTTCTGGCATCACAGGCGGCGTCACGCTCACCGTCTCTGAGAAAATCTATCCTGTAGAAAATGGCATCTTTTTCTATACGCCGCGCGTGGAGGAGGACAGCGCTGATTTTGAAATTTGTAACGAGCTGGCAAACGCGACTGACCGGAACTGTCTGGTCACTGTCACCAACGTCATCTTTGACACCACTGGCAAACTCGTAGGTGAAGCGGTCTCACAGGCAACCATTATGGCGCACAGCACCACACAGATCAAGAACACGGGAACCATTGCAAAGCCTGACCTCTGGTCTCCCCAGTATCCATATCTGTATACCGTAAAAACCTATCTCTCTTATCAAAAGTCCTATCAGGTACATGAGATGAAGGTCGGAATCCGAAAGTATCGTTTTCATCCTGATAAAGGCTTTATCCTGAACGGAATGCGCTGCATCTTAAAGGGGGTCTGCCTGCATCACGATGCTGGCTGTCTCGGTGCTGCTGTGCCCTATGAAGTGTGGACACGCAGGCTGATAAAGCTCAAAAAAATGGGCTGCAACGCCATCCGCATGAGTCACAATCCCCACATGCCTGCACTGTACACACTGTGCGATATTTTAGGATTTTTGGTGATTGATGAAGCATTTGATGAGTGGGAGGGGCCCAAAAATAAATGGTGGCAGGGACACAATGTCTATCCCCCAAGACATGAAGGCTATTATACAGATTTCCCGGTGTGGCATGAGCGCGACCTCACAGATCTGATACGGCGCGACCGCAATCATCCGAGCATTATCCTTTGGAGCATCGGCAACGAGATTGATTATCCCAACGACCCGTACTGCCATCCAAGCTTTGACATCATGACAGGCAATAACGACGCCAACAAGCCAGAATCCGAGCGTTTGTACAATGCCCTGCGCCCCAATGCCGAGCGTCTGGCAGCCGTGGCAGACAGTCTGTGTGCTATCGTCCGTTCCGTGGACACCACGCATCCTGTGACGCTTGCAGCTGCGTTCCCGGAGCTTTCCGCAAATCTTGGCTTGATCGACGCCATCGACGTTGCGGGTTACAATTACAAAGAAAATCTGTACGCAGAACATCACTTACAGTTTCCTGACAAGCCAATTTTTGGCAGCGAAAACGGCCACCGTTTTCAGGACTGGCTGGCAGTGACAGACACCGACTACATCTCTGGCCAGTTTCTTTGGACTGGCATCGACTATCTGGGCGAGGCGCGCGGCTGGCCTGTCCATGGCTCTGACGCGGGACTTCTGACGCTTGCAGGCTTCGAGAAGCCGGGCTATTTCCGCAGACAGAGCTTTTGGTCCGAGGAACCTATGATACACTTGACCACAATACGCCAGAACGACAACAGCACGGAGAATGCTTATGATGATGAGTTTGCCCCTGCGGGCGAGAACTGGAACTACTGTCCCGGTGAACTGGTTACAGTCAAATGTTACACCAACGCTGACCGCATTGAACTTTTTTCAAACGACAATAGCCTTGGCACATACGAGAAAGACGCAGGCAAAGACTGTATTACCACCACGGTAGCATTCGAGCCGGGCACACTGACTGCAAAAGCCACAATAAATGACACCTGTGTCAGTCACCGGCTGTATACCACCACAGCAGCATGTCAGATCTCTGTGCAGGAATACCGCCTAGCGCCGGAAATAACAGATCTGATCGCCGAGGCAGTCGGCCAGCGCAATCCCATCCACCAGCTCGAAGTCACTCTGTGCGATGGAAATGGCAGACGTGTGTATCAGGATGCCACCCTGCTCACGGTGTCCGTGGAGAACGGAACCCTGCTTGGACTCGAGAACGGAGATCTTGCTGACACTACAGAATACACTGCAAACTACCGCAGGGCATACCGGGGCCAGCTGATTCTCTATGCCGCCGAGAACGAAACCACCAGCCCAGATACGCCGCTGACCGTGACTGTGCGCGGTGACTGGGTGCGCACCGGGCGTATCACGCTCTAATTCCATAGCACAAGACTGCCGGAAAAGAATCGCATTTTCTTTTCCGGCAGCCTCTTGATATCATCTTCCTAAACCGTGTCACCACTGTTTAACCATGCACTACATTCTCTGTATACCCCCATAATAGAATCCCGTCTTATAACTGTCATAGGATAATATCTGCAATTTGCCTCCCATTTCGTGATCATTACCTGCCGGTCCTCAATATATTTGGGAATAGATACTTTACCATATATATTATGTTTTTTACAATCCTGAATCAATTTACTGATATCATGCCCCCAAAGATTCACACCAGCAAGTTCTGCTTTGAGCTTAATCGTCTTTTCGACTGCCTGCTGCATATGATAAGCAGCCAATAATCGTTCCGCTTTGTCATCACTCTTGCCATAATTTTGAACAATCATCAAATCCGCCTTAATAATCCCTTTAAATAGCTTTTGCTCTTTTGTCATATATGATAATCCCATCCTTTTGTATTTCTTTATATAATAAGGACTGATGAACCTGTTTTAACTCTCCTCTGGAAAACTCTAATATATCATAGTCCTCAAATGTAACTGTATCATATAATTCAGCTAAAAATGCAGCATATTGTTTACTTTTTCCCAGACCAAGGATTGTTATGGCACCTAATTCAATATACAAATCCAAATCCGACTTGCTGGTATTCTCGTCTCTTGCCACAGAACCAAACAAAATAACTTTATCAAAAATATCACTGTACTTTGGAACGATACCTTTTAATTTAACTACCACTTCATCTTTCATCATATCATCCCACCTCCAGAATAATATTCTTACCTTCATCATACCATCTTTGTATTCTCCCATCAACAATAACTTTCATGCGCCCCCTACTCCGCCTTCCCAGCCGCGCCGGTCATAAAGATCTCGCGCCCCAGCTCCACCAGTATCAAGAGCGTGATGGGGCCTAGAATCACGCCGCCCAATCCATAGTAGATGACCCCTGCATAAACGGAGATTAAAATGGCAACCGGCGAGAATTTTAATCCGTTTCCCAGAAGTCTTGGCTCGAGAAATTCGCGAATGATCACACAGATAAAATACGTCAGCAAAATAATTGCGCCGCTGCCAAGCTTTCCGCGCAAAAATGCCATCACGCTAAGAGGAATCAGCACAATTCCCGTTCCGATGAATGGGAGAAAATCCATAAATCCTGCCAGCAGCCCATAAAACCATCCCTCCTTGCTGCCGCCCAGATACAAACCGACTGTCGCCGTAATACTGATACAGACAAGGATGATCGTCTGCGTTTTCATATAGGTCTTAATCATGCTGCCAAGCTTCTTGCCAATGCGCAGAATAATGGACAGAATATGATCAATGGCAGGCTCGATTGCCGCCAGATTCAAGAGCCCCTGCTGCCAGCCCTCGATCTCCCGCGCAAACAGGACAACACAGATAAAGCTCACCACGACAAAGGTCCCCGCGCGCCCTGCCGCAGAGAGATAGCGCATACTGCCAGTGATCAGCCCGTCACCTGACTGGGCAAAGCACGCCCCAAGCTCTGCGGTACGGTCCGCAATCCACTGTGACACCATTCCCTGCTGCAAACCAAAAAACATTTCGATCTCTGCGCTCAGACTGGAAACCAACTGCGAGATACTATCCGTCCAAAAGTCTGCATTCTGCACAAAGTTCCTTGCCTTGCTGACCAGAAAGGTGCCAATCCCCACGATAATCAGCGCCACGATTAAAATAATGCCAAACAAAATTCCGCCTGCCATAAATCCCTTCTGCCCGGAACGGTTTCGTGACCTGCAAAACCGCTGTAGCGGCACTACAATCAGCAGTGCCACCAACAGCGGCAAAAAATATGGAAGAAGATACTTTAAAGCTGCCAAAACTGACACTGATGTCAGTATATACAAGATCACCCGCTGATAGTCCCCACGCAATAAAAAGTTCATACAAATCCCTGCCTTTTGTCAAGCATTATGTACAGGGGACTTCCAGCCGTCAGAAGCTGTCCTGACGGCTAATCATAGTATCTGTCATTTCCGAATTATTATGCAGCGCAAATCCGCCTAAAAGCGGAATCTGCCCTGATTTTTTCTCATAACTGCGCACCAGATTTACCTGATCTGTGCGCGGCGCGCAGGCAAACTCATATGCGGGCTCAAAGGAGGCAACAGTCACATAACTGCATTTTCCGGTGATCGTCTCCATCACCTTGAGCTGGGCATTTGTCACGGTATAGCGCGCATCGGGTGATAAATCTGTAAGCACTGCTGTAGCGCAGTAATCTTTGCTCTGCTGCAAGAGCACTTCCTTTGTCTCGCCGTTGTCCAGCGTCAGCACTGCCTTGAGACTCTTCTCCGGCGCGTTCGTGCTGGCACGCACCTTCAGCGCGACCCCCGATGTATCCTGCCGCAGCGGAGTGGCAGAGATATCCAGTGCAAACTCATGCTCCTTTGTCATAATGCTTCCCGATACCTGCCGGTCCTTCTCAATCTCATTGAGCATGACATCATAGCCACTGTCACTGACCGCCACTTTATACTCATATTCCGTCCCCGGCTTGAGATCATTGATAAAGGTAAGCATTCCGCCAGTCGTCGTGCTGACGATAAAGCTCTTTTTGCTCTTAATCCAGTCCGCCGCACCCTTTTCTCTGTAAAAAACATAGATGTAAGAGCTGGTATTGATCGGATTGTTTGTGATCATTGCCTTAATCGAGATATAGGAATAACCACTTCCCGCAGTGACGTTCGTCAGGCTTCTGCCGTCTGTCTGCGTGAGAATCTCACCAGAGCAGACACCGCCGAGCGCCGCTGTCACTGGCGGATACTGTACATCGCTGATGCCAGACACAAATTCATAGATTCTGTCGGCATTCACATCATCTCCAAGATAGCTTGTGAGTTCAAAATTGCACTCTGTCTGGTTCTCCTCAAGCAGTACACTTCGGATATCCCAGTCCTCCTCGTCCCTTTCCTTGAAAAACAGAATCAGATACGAGCCCGGTGCAGGTTCCCCTTCAATCTGGGTCTGCAACGTGATATGATGTGCCCCTGCTACCTGATTGCCAATGCTCACACGCACACCGTCGATTTTCGCATCAAAGACAAACGTGTACACGCCGTACTCTTTTCCCTTGATATCCCTAAAAGACACGGTGTAATTCCGCTCATCGGCGAGTCCAGAGATGGTATACCCTGTCGTCTTATACCCCTTTGATGCATACAGATTAAAGCTCGAGCCAGCTTTGCGGTACTCCCCGTCCTCCTCCTTGACATAGGCAAACAGCGTGATGTCCCGCGAAATGTGCTCTGTCCTGCCCTTGAGCGCGATACTGCAAGTAATAGAGTCTGCCATATTGGCCGTAATCTCAACTGTGGTCTCCGATTTTCCCGTCGTGACGAGCTGATACTGTGTGTTGACCAGCGTCGTCCCTTCATACAATTCCCACTGAAAACCATACTGTGTATCCGGTGAGAGTGCAAAATACTCTGCCGCCTGTATGGAAACCGTATAATTGTCTGCCGCTGTGAGCGGTAATTTACTCCTAAGCTCCGCATAGAGCTTTGTCTCTTCATTAAAATAATACAGTTTTGCGCTGTACGAAGCGCCCCGCGTGAGCTCAGACGGATTCAACTGATATGAAATAACAGTGTCATATGCGCCGGTGTCATCCGTCATCACTGGATTGATGCGCGCCTCTCCCATCTGGAAAAAGCCGCGGCAAACGACACCTGCAATCCGTACTTCATACTCGTACTCTGTGCCCTCCTGAAGCCCATTCAGCGCCCCTTTTGTCATGCCGCCACGGACATTGATGCTGTTCGTCTTGTATTCACCCAGCGCATTTTTCATCCGGTATTTGAGTTTGCCAGTCACAGCTTCCTGATAGCCTGCGATGCGCACCACATAGTCCGCTCTTGTGAGCCGCTCTGTATTCTGCACAATCTCCACGGTCAGCGCATCATCTGGAAACGGCGCTTTGCCAGTCTTGACGCTCAGCGTCTTTTGTTTGAAGTGCGCAGAATAGCCCGGCTCATTCATCCACATCGTAACGTGATACTCCGTACTGTGTTGAAGGTCTGGCACAGATGCCTCGATCGTCCATTGTTCACTTCCCTTTGCTGCAATCTTCTCCATGTCTGAGACAATCATTTTGCCATTGGCATCTGCCACTTCATAACATAAGTTAAAAGATTCTGGAATCTTTCCATCATAAGAAGAAATATCTGCCTTGAGCGCGATCACATCCGGTCCGGCCGGCTTCGCGCTGTATAAAACTTTTGCCGGATATTCTTTGGTGTCCACCGTCGTATAGGCAAAGGTAACACCCTTGCTGTTATAAAACTCAAAATAGTACGTCGTTGCCGGCTCAAGGTCTGATGCCGTTATGCTCGCCAGACCACTGATCTGCCGCTGTACTGTCACTTCCTTCTCATACTCCGCAAGGGGACCATAGCTGTATTTTGCCACTGCTTCAACCGCCTCAATGTCGAGTGTGATACTGTCATACCTGGCGCGTTTTCCCCTGAAAATAATGTTTTCTTTGGTGCTTCCTGTCTGCATTTTGATTGCTGCTGCATCTGGCACAAGCACGGCTTCCAGCGCAAGGGTATCTGCGTTGACCAGATACATTGTAAAATGGTATTCCACACCCGGGTCAAGCGCATCAATCATTTTCTCTTTCCTGACATCCGGCACAATCTGCTGGTCTATATACTGATATCCTGTCTCGCTGCTCCCGTAGCGTATCTGCCAGTAATAGCTTTCATTGAATGCCCCTGTCCCTTTCGTGGAAAGCGTGATATCCGCAGAAACTGTTCTGCTTGCAGCACGCCATCCGATCTGTGCTGTAAATCTGCTGGTGGAAGCCCTGTATCCGCCCTCTGTCTGTTCAACAGAGGCTACGTTGACACGCTTTGTACCAAAATGAACCTGCTTCCCCACAACCGGGCCATTTTCTGTAAGTGTGAGCGCAGGGTACACGGTTTGCCCTTTTTCCAGATACATCAGTGCATAGCGCACCGTATTCTGATAATTTTGACTTTTTAATCGGGTTCCAGCCTCTCGCAGATCATACACGGACAGCGAAATATCGCTCGCGCTGACGCCTTCTATATAAAAATTATAAGTACCTGTTTCCGGTGCTGTAAACTGAAACCACTGTTCTGCATTATATTGCAAGGATACTGTTTCAAAACTGCCGTACCTTAATTCTGTTGTATTTTCTGGAAGCATATTCTCCTCGGTGGTTTCCTCCTCCGTGGTCTCAGTCTCCTCTTGTGTCTCCTCGGTGGTCTCGGTCTCCTCTTGTGTCTCCTCCTCCGTAGTCTCCTCTTCGGTCTCTTCCTTCGTGCTCTTTTCTTCGGTGGTTTCCTCCTCCGTGCTTTCGGTCTCCTCTATTGTTGAGGTCTCCGTGCTGGATGATTCCTCGGTACTTGGCATCTCCGTGCTGGATGATTCCTCGGTACTTGAACTCTCCGGGGTAGATGATACTTCTGTGCTCGAACTTTCTGGACTCGACGATTCCTCTACACTTGAGCTCTCTGGACTCGATGGCTGTTCGGTACTTGGAGGCTCGTCACCCGTATCCGGGCTTGACGGCACCTCACTTCCTGTTCCCTCTGGTGATGAGGATTCCTCGGTACTCGGATTCTCCGTGCTCGATGATTCCTCTGTGCCTGTGCTTTCAACACTCGAAGATTCCTCGGTACTGGAGCTTTCTGGGCTCGATGATTCTTCTACACTTGAACTTTCTGGCGGCGCTTCACTGCTTGGCGGTTCCGGCTCGGGTTCGGGTTCTGGCTCAGGTTCAGGCGTTTCCTCCTCATGTTCTGGTTCTCCCTGTGAATCCTCCTCGCTCTGCACACTCGTCTCCTCCTGAGACACTCTCGTCTCTTCCGCACCATACACGATCTGTGGTATGCTTCCCGCCAGAAGGCAGCTGCAAAGCAAAACTGATAACATCCTGTAAACCATATCTATCCCTTCCTTCACGCATTTTTACATTTATCAGATCTTTTAAGAACTTTTGTTTGTTTTCTTGAAGCTTTATCATAAGCGTTTTTGCAGAAAGATCTAATACGTCATTG
>VSNR01000074.1 GCA_009774345.1 Lachnospiraceae bacterium
ATTATTATCATTTAATACAATAATAAAATTTTTCTTGAGACGCGATGCATTGTTTAGCGCCTCATATGCCATTCCGCCCGTGAGGGAGCCGTCCCCGATCACCGAAATGATTGTGTGCTCTTGATTGCACAGATCTCTGGCCTTGACCAGCCCCAAGCCCGCTGAGATGGAGGTGGAGCTGTGCCCTGTGTCAAAGCAGTCACACTCGCTCTCCTTGCGCTTGGGAAAACCGCTCATCCCGCCATACTTTCTCAGGCTCTCAAACCCGGAGCGTCTGCCTGTCAGCAATTTATGTGTGTAAGACTGATGTCCTACATCCCACACAATCTTATCCTGCGGCAGATTCAGACTCAGATGCAGCGCCATCGTGAGCTCTACCGCACCGAGATTGGACCCCAGATGCCCGCCTGTGACACTGATTTTATTGATCAAAAATGCCCTGATTTCTTCCGCCAGCTGGTTCCAGTCCTCGGGTGCTACATTTTTTATATCATTTTCCTTTTCTATCGTCTCTAATATCATACTCATACCCTGCCCAGCGCCTTCACCTTTCAAAGCTACCTGTCACGTGTGATCAAGCTGCGTATCAATTCAATCAGAAATGCATTGTGATACCCTTCTTTTTCAAAAGATGCCAGCAGTTCTATCGCATGTGCTGACAGCTCCTTCTGCTCCCGCGACGCCTCCTCAATGCCCTTTAGTGTGACAAATGTTGTCTTCTGGTTCCTCGCATCGCTGCCGACAGGCTTCCCAAGCGTCTCTAGGCTGCTGGTCACATCAAGAATATCATCCTGTATCTGAAATGCAATGCCAATCTCATACGCTGCCTGCTCAATGATCTGAACCTGCGCATCGCTGGCATCCGCAAGCACTGCCCCGGCCATCATTGCCGCCTGTATCAGCGCTGCGGTTTTGTGCTCATGGATAAAAAGCAGATGCTCCTTCGTCACGCTCCCGCCCAAATGCTCTGCCTCGATATCTGCTGTCTGTCCGCCAATCATACCGTGTATCCCTGCCTTTTTTGCCAGTATCGAGAGCGCCTTTGCCTTTGCGGCAACGCTGCTGCCCGGCATCTCAAAGGAGGTCAGCGCCGTCTCAAAGGCATAGTTCAAAAGCCCGTCTCCTGCAAGGATTGCCATCGCGTCCCCGTAGACTACCCATGTAGTCTTTTTGCCCCTGCGGTACTCATCGTTGTCCATTGCCGGCAGATCATCGTGTACTAAAGAATACGTGTGTATCATCTCGATGGCTGCCATATAGGGTTCAATCACCTTGTCTGCGCCGCCAAACAGCCTGTACGTCTCTGCCATCAGCATAGGACGCAGCCGCTTTCCGCCCACATTGACGCTGTAGTTCATCGCCTCCATCACGGTCTTTGCCCAGCCGCTCTCCTCTGGAAGATACGACTTTACGATCGTCTCCACTTCTTTTGTCCTGTGTTCTAATTCCTTCTCAAAATTCATCTAATTCACCATTTTCATTTAACTTGAGGACTTCTTTCTCCACCTTGTCAATCCGGTCATTGCAGGACTTGACAAGCTTCATGCCCTCCTTGTATAGTTTAAAGGATTCTTCCAGAGAAATATCCTCCTGCTCCAACTTTCCAATCAGATCTTCCAGCCGCTCAAATGTCTGTTCCAGTGTCTGCTCCTTCGCCATATGTTTCCTCTCTTACTTCCTCGACCCTCGCCTGTATGATGCCATTTTTTACATAAATCTGCATCTTGTCCTCTGGCTTGACCTTCCGCACATCATTGACTACGCTGTGATGCTCATTTTCTATATAGGCATAGCCCTGACTGAGTTTCTCCAATGGAGACAATCCCTTTAGCTGCGCTGCATACAGCCCCAACCTGTGCTGCTGCTTCGTCAGCACATGCTTCATCAGCCCTGTCATGCGCACTTCTAAATCCATACAGTACATACGTTTTTGCCGAATCCGGCTCTCAGGATTTAGATATTTCATTCGCATCTTCTGCGCATCAAGCCTGTTTTTCTGCCTCTCAAGCTGCACCTGCATGGCATGGCCAAAGGCATTGCGGTACGCCAGAATGCGCTCCATCAGCAGTGCAAAATCATAGACGGCAAGCTCTGCCGCCGCAGAGGGCGTGGGGGCTCTCAAATCCGCCACAAAATCTATGATTGTCGTGTCTGTCTCATGACCGACTGCCGATATGATGGGAATACTACAGTCAAACACTGCCTGTGCGACAGCCTCCTCATTAAAAGCCCACAAATCTTCTATGGATCCGCCGCCTCTGCCGACAATCATCACATCCACCCCAAGCCGTTCCAATGCCCGGATGCCGTTCACAATGCTCGAAACTGCCTGCTCCCCCTGTACGATTGCCGGATACAGAATGATCTGTATATAGGGATTGCGCCTTGTTGCGATGTTGATAATATCGCGCACTGCCGCTCCTGTAGGCGCCGTCACAACGCCTAATGTCCTAATGTATTTCGGTACAGGCTGCTTGTATTCCGGTGCAAACATCCCCATCTCCTCGAGCTTGCGCTTCATGCGGTCATACTTTTCATAGAGTACGCCCGCGCCATCTAAGGTGATCTGTCTGGCATAGAGCTGGTACTTGCCATCACGCTCATACACGTCAATCGTACCGCCAACCACCACCATCTGCCCTTCCTCCAACCGAAAGGAAAGTCCGGTGCGGCTGCCGGCAAACATTACACACGCTATTACGCCTTTTTCATCCTTTAATGTAAAATAGATATGCCCCGATGAATGATACTTACAGTTGCTGATCTCGCCCTTTACTAGGACAAACCTCAGCATATAATCCTGCGTAAACATATTCTTAATGTAGGAATTAATCTGGGCAACCGTGTATACATTCTGTCTCACAAATGTACCCCCGTACATACAAAACGATACCCGTTTCCTTAGGAAACCGGTGCAAATTTAGCCAGAACCCCGTTGACAAAACCGGAGGACTCTTCCTGACCAAACCGCTTTGCCAGCTCGACTGCCTCGTTGATCGCAACGCCCGTCGGGACATCCTCATCAAAAACAATCTCATAGACTGCCAGTCTGAGAATCGTGAGATCGACCTTGCCCATTCTCTGCGTTGTCCATCCTTTCGCCTGCTTGTTGATCATCGCATCAATCTCGTCAAGTTTCTCAATAATCTTGTTACTCTTCGCTGAGATATATGCAGCATCATCGTCCTTTACCTTGGCTGTCTGATGCTCCTCTGCCTCCATATCCAGCGTCTCAAAAAAGAACTGCTCCTGCTCGGGCATTTCTTCTCTGCCATGAAATTCAATTCTAAACAAATATTTAAATATGTGTTCTCTAAGCTCTCTTCTGCTCATTCATTTATTTCTCCGATGCCATTTTAATGCCAACAATCCTGATATTCACATCTGAAACTTTAAAACCTGTCATTGTCTCAATCGCATTCTTTACTTTTTCCTGTACTTTGTTGCAGGTTGTCGGGATGTTGAAACCGTACTCCATTGTGACTGCAAGCTCCACAGACACATTTCCGTCAAGAATATCAACCTTCACGCCTTTGGTCTGTTTCTTCATGCCGACCTTGCCCATCAGCTCATTGGTGATATTTCCGACCATAGCGCCCACGCCGTCCACCTCTGTCGCCGCCAGTCCCGCAATCATGGCAACCACATCATTTGCAATCTTTACTGTGCCAAACTCTTCATTATTTACTGCGTAACCGTTCTTCTCTGTTTCCATGCTCTAAACCTCCTGTGTCTATTTCTATATTTCATTATATCATTATACCAAAACTTTGCAAAGGAGAAATTCAGTTATAACTATCGTTTCCCACAATCTGATATTCCATTCATGCGCTACAGGTTCCAGAAGCTGATTGTCCGCTGCTGGTCATTGGAGGTGTAGGCAATGCTCTCTCCCCGCTTGTCTACAAAGTCAAAAATCTTCTGGGAATCAATCAAAATCTGTACCATCTGCGTATATGTCTCCATGCTGCCGCATTTGATGGTCACGCAGCCCGCCGCATCTACGGCTTCACTATCGAGAACCGCAGCGAGCTTTCCCTCGTCATAGACCTCAAAATACAGCCCTTCGCGGACGAAATAATTGTCGTCCACCGCCGTGCACTGCGGCAGCTCCACCGCCTTCTCAATCGAGTGCGTCCGCGTAATCTCATCTGTCGTCACCAGAAAATAATCATAATTGATGGCTGGGGCGAAGCCCTCCGCGGCACTCCCTGTTCCGCCGGAGGCATAAGATGCATCCCCCCAAGTCGGGTCCAGATAATAATAGGCGCCGTTCACCCGCACCAGATTCCATCCGTGGCGCTCACCGTTTGTAAATCCCGTCACCAGCAGACATTGGATGCCAGCCCGTTGCAGCATATACTGCATCGCTTTCGCATATCCCTGACACACAGAGCGTCCCTCCAAGAAAACGGAACAAATATTTTGGTTGTTCTCCACTGTTTTGTCATATTCGGTGTTGTTGATAAGCCATTCATATAAATACTTGACAGTGCTGTACTCGTCCTCATTCAGCGGCACATCCTGAAAACACGCTTCAAGCTTCTGCTCGATACGCTGAGCTGACTGCTGCACCTGTGCGCTGGTCATGGAGTACGTTCCACTGAAAGTGATTCCCGTTATCGTGCTGCCAAGGGTATATTCTGTGTATTGATATCCCTCTACATGAAAAAGCTCCGGGTGGTCGTTCATCACGCAGGCAAACACAACATCCAGCACAGACTTGTCCACAGTCGAAAGCGGCACGCCGCTCTTCATGCCGGACAATGCATCATATATTTCAAGGTAAATCTTCTGTTTTTCTTCATCCAGACCATGATATGCATAGTAAAGTTCTGACATTGGCTTGTCCTCCTTTGGCGGATCTGGTTCATAGTATTCATCCGACTCGTCAGACTGCCCGGACTCCTTTGGCTCTTGTAGAAAATACTGCAACTTCTCCTGAAAGGTACAGCCCTGTATCAGCATTGCCACACTGCATATCAGAACTGCCCAGCACACTGTCCCTCTTCTCATGAATTTTATACATTCCCCTACCTGATTCTAATTTCTGCCAAACTCTGAGAGCACCAGCCCCTTGTTGCGGTCAACGGTCATGCCGATACTCCACTGATTGATAAACAAAAGCAGCGGATTTCCCTTCAAATCCTGTATCTTTTTCATATCTGAGGTGCCTGAAAGCTTGTTCAGATCTACCTCCTCCTTATTTTCAATCCAGCGGATATACTCATATGGAAGCGGTTCGAGTTTGATCTCGACATTATATTCATTTTCCAGGCGGTATTTGAGCACATCGAACTGCAAGACGCCGACCACGCCGACGATGATCTCCTCCATGCCGGTATTAAATTCCTGAAAGATCTGAATCGCGCCCTCCTGCGCAATCTGGTTGACCCCCTTGATAAACTGTTTTCTCTTCATGGTGTCTATCTGCCGCACACGCGCAAAATGCTCTGGCGCAAAAGTAGGGATTCCCTCATAGCAGATATCATTTTTCGGTGCACAGACGGTATCGCCGATAGAAAAAATCCCCGGGTCAAACACGCCGATAATATCTCCCGCATACGCCTCATTCAATATTTTGCGCTCGTCTGCCATAATCTGCTGCGGCTGGGAGAGACGCATCACCTTTCCGCCCTGCACATGGCGCACTTCTGCGCTGGCATCAAATTTTCCTGAACAGATGCGCATAAATGCCACCCTGTCGCGGTGCGCCTTGTTCATATTTGCCTGTATCTTGAATACAAACGCCGAGAACTCGTTGTCCACCGGGTCGATCGTCTCGCCCTGAGAGATTCTTGGCAGCGGTGTTGTCGCCATCTTTAAAAAGTTCTGCAAAAAGATCTCCACGCCAAAGTTTGTCAGCGCCGAGCCAAAAAATACAGGCGTCAGCTTCCCCCTGCGCACCTCCTCAATGTCAAACTCCGCGCTGGCACCGTCGAGCAGCTCGATCTCATCGCGCAGCAGTGTGAGTGCCTCATCGCCGATGGCTTCAAGAAGCTGCGCCTCATCTTCCATTGGAATGATGGTCGTCTCTCCCTCTTTCGTCCCTTTCTGTGTATCCGAATAGGTGAGTACATGGTTTCCATGCCTGTCATACACCCCTTTAAAGCGTTTGCCTGAACCGATTGGCCAGTTGACCGGGCATGTCGCAATGCCAAGCTCCTTCTCAATCTCATCTAACAGCTCAAAGGTATCGTTGGCATCCCTGTCCATCTTGTTGATAAACGTAAAAATCGGTATGCCCCTCATGCCGCATACCTTGAAAAGCTTCCGCGTCTGTGCCTCGACACCCTTCGACGCATCAATTACCATGACTGCTGAGTCGGCTGCCATGAGTGTTCTGTACGTATCCTCTGAGAAATCCTGATGGCCCGGTGTATCCAGAATATTGATACAATAGCCGTCATAATTAAACTGTAACACAGAGGATGTCACGGAGATTCCTCTCTCCTTCTCTATTTCCATCCAGTCAGACACTGCATGCCTTGCCGTCGCCTTTCCCTTGACACTTCCCGCGAGGTTGATGGCGCCTCCATACAATAAAAACTTCTCTGTCAGGGTCGTCTTGCCCGCATCTGGATGCGATATGATGGCAAACGTCCTTCTCTTGTTGATTTCCTCTGCAATCGTACTCAATGCTTGTTCCTCCGTCCATCTTTATTATTTCTTTATATCAATTCGGGCACCCGTCAGCGATGCTGGTCATTGTGCTTCGGGTGCCCATGCGGTTCTATTCTTTAATTCTGTCAATCTCTGCGAGATTTACACCCGCCGTTGTCAAAATTACTTTTAATTCAATATAGCGTTTATACATCAACTCGTATGTTTCAGTATCATTATTTTTTTTCGCTGATATCATCCAGTCTTGCAGTCTTGAAAAATCTACCACGGAATCCCTGATAATATCCGTCACACTTGGCATCTTGTCACCTCCCAACTATAAAACACCTTCATGTACTGCTATTTAGTATAGCATAGTTGCGCGGCAAAGTCTATTAATTTCTATTTCTGCGTTTATTCTACGCCAGACACGGTTATGATAATGTTTTCCGGTGAGATTGCGGTTTTTCTCTGTACGATGTCTATGATCTGGGCAGTCTGTGCCTCGGTGAGATTGCCGGCCTCCACCATGACATCTGCGGAATCACCGCTGATGCTCACCACGGTCTGCGTAAAGCCCTTTGCCTCAAGAAGCATCTGCGCGTCGGACTCCTTCTGCGCGGTCTCTGTGAGGGTGATCATGCTGCTCACAGCTTCCTTTTTTGCCTCTTCTGTCAAATCCTCATTCTGGATGATCTCCATGAGCGATTCTTTATTCTGCGCCCTCGTCTGCTCCTTTAACAGCTTGGCGCCCGCTAAGGTTGACACGCCGGAAGCGCTGGTAAACACTGCCTCGCCCGGAATCTCCTGCTCTATGACGGTGGCGCCTGCCTCATCTGTGTTTGACGCAAGGGTTCCGTCCGCCGCATCATCCGATGCCTGCAACTCGGTCCCTGTAGCAGCCAGCGCGCTGTCTGATGCAGTGTCCATACCGCTGTTTAGATAATTCTCCGTAATCGTTGCGTCGTCAGAGTCCAGACTTGCAATGTCTGTGTCAGCTCCTGTTGCAGACGCATAATCTTTGATGGTTCCGTCGGTATCTTCCCTAAGCGATATGGCATACATATCTTCGTCAGAGATCTCATATGTAAGCTCACTGCTGCTTCCGTCCACAGAGATAAAATCCTCTTCTCCAATCTTGGTGCCGGCAAAGTTGAGATAACCTGCTACTGCTATCATCACTGCCAGCGCCGTAATCATAATCTGGTTCTTTCTTAATATTTTTTTCACCAAACCATATCCTTCCTATTGCTTCTCTTTGCTACTTCTATCTTATTCACCCTGTAGAGCTCTTAGACTTATTATTTTAAAAATTTTTATGATGTCTCTCTACTCCATCAACAGGACTTCAATCTTGTTCGCCTCCACGCCGTACAGCGCCATCACAAGCCTGACAATCTGAAGCCGGATGTTCTCATCCGCAGCGCCTTTTGCCGAGATCACCACGCCGTCGATAGACGGGCGCACGGTCTGTGCGATAAAGGGCACCTCACTGCCGCTCTCATTGACGGTATATACGGTGGACTCCTCTTTGCGCATCTCACTGTTTTCTCCGTTTGTTGCATTCGTCACAGGAACATCTTTCTCCACAATATATTCCTGCGAATTTTTCATATAGATCAGCACTTTCACCTCACCGACGCCCGCGACGCTGGAGAGAAAGTCCTCTAACTCCTTCTCAAGTTCCTTTCGATAGGTATCCATACCGCCCATGTTTTCTCCATTGGCAGTTGTATATTCGGTTGCTGCTGTATCTGTATTTTCTGCACGCTGTTTTTTATTAGAAGGAGAACTCGAAGAAGAACTAGTGTTATTATTCCCTGTCGGCAGCAGTATGACATAGATTAAGATGCCGCTGAGAAAGAGAATGAGCATGGTCTCCTTGGTTGGCCGCTTTCTCCCGCCCTTACTGCTGCTGATCAGCGCCTGAAGCCCCTCCTGTATCCTGTTGAACATCTTCGCCACCTCCATTCCCATTCCTTCTGTCATACTCCTCGTGCGCACCGCCTATAATCTCATCCTCCCACAGCTTCTTATAATAAGTCTCCCCCTCATCAATCCGGTCGGACGCTGTCATCTCCCGCCACTCCTTCTCCCAGCGCTCATAGAGTTGGTCTGCCTCCGAGAACTCATTCTCAACCTGCCCCGCGAAAGAAAAAATCACATTGCAGCAGATACACATTGTCAGCAGATAAGAAAATACCTTTAGATATTTTTGATAGGCACTTCCCTCTGTCAGCTGAATCAGACACTGGAAACAAATCACTGTGTACATGAGCCGCCGGACCTCCATTGCCAAATACTCCATGATGCCTCCTAACTTGTTGCATTCGTAACAGCCGCTATTGTCACAAAAAATAACGTCGTGACTGTTATTAAGATGCGAAGCAGCATAAATCCTGCCTCTGATATATACTCCACACACTTCATCATCTGTTTCTCGCCGCAGATGCTGCCCAGCGCGCCGCTCACGCGGATAATGAGAAGTATCATAAAGGATTTGATGACCGGCGCTGCGATGAGCAGTATCAATGCCACTAAGATCAGTACGCCCAGACTGTTTTTCACGGCGATTGCGGATGCCAGTGTCACGCTGGACACAGATTCTATGACATCGCCAATTCCCGGAATAGCACCTGCTGTCTTTTGTATCACTGCATTGTTTGTCTTATCAACAACAGGTGTTATTATCACTTGCAGAATACTGCTGCCCGACATGACGACAATCATCATCTTGAGCACCCACTGCAACCCCTTCTTGATCAAGTCCATCAATCCCTTGAAGCGTTCCTCCCCCCATACACTTTCCACCACGCCAAGCATCACATAGCCCTCGACAACGGTTGTCAGGGAAGCCGCCACAATCCCTTCGATAAGGCACAGAAAGCCTAGGAGCAGCTTATAAAAGATCAGTGCTGTCAAACCAGACCCAGCCGCTGCAATGCAGATCATGTAGGCTGGAATCATCAGTTTCAGAAATTCGAGCATCTGTGTCATCGCCTCCTCGACAATCCCCAGCACCTCATGAAACGCATTGATCAAAACCACGAGCTGACAGACAATGAAAAATGTCTTTGCCGCCTTTGCCGCCCCTTCATTCTTGAGCGCTGACATCAGATTGCTCACCAGCGCTACGAGGATAAACAGCACCAGCACAGAGACAAACAGCCGTCTCCAATCATCAAAAACTCCTGTTATCGTTCCGGCAATATACCGCCAGAACAGCGCTGGGTCCAGTGCCCAGTTGCCTTTTAACACATCCTCTATAAAGTCCATCGAGTCTGTCGTTCTCCCCGGGAGTAAATCCCTCAGGAGATTGTCCAGCACACTCAGATCCGGGAGAATATCCAGCTCCTGCCATAAACTTGTCTCCTGACTCATCGCATCATTCCCTCTAACATGTCGATCATAATTCTTATAACCGGAAAGCCTGCCACCATAATTGCTACTTTGCCAAAAAGCTCTATGTGATTGCTGAGCGCTGCATATCCTGAGTCTTTGCACAGATTCGCCGCAAAGTCACACACATACGTGATTCCAATAATTTTTAGCAGCAGCGATATGTAGGCAATATTTCCGCCCAGTATCGATTCCCAGCTCTCCAATTCCTCCACAGCATTGCCCAATATAGTCAAAATCCGTATTGCGATGAAGAAGCTCACAAGCATGATGATCAACACCGCAAACTCCGGCTTGTCTTTCTTGATAATCAGCGCTGCAAACAACCCTGCTATGGCGAGCACACAAATCTGAATCATCCAATGCCTCCGTTTTCCCAAACCCCTGTCACAGGGCAAATAAATCCTGTATCATTTCAAACAACTGGTATATATATGGTACAATCCACGAAAGCACCAGCACCAAGCCTGCAAGGCTGATCAGAAATGCATGTTCCTCCCTGCCGCTGTGCTTCAATACCTGACCCAGTATCGTGATCAGGATACCAACTGCCGCGATCTTAAATATCAGACTGACTTCCATTTTCATCCCCATTTCCACTGTTTATCACAAAAATAATATAATGCACAAAATTCCTGTAAGCGTGCTAAGTGCCTTGATCAGCCTGCTGTTCTCGTTCTTTTTTGCCGTAAGCCTGTCTATCTCACTGTCCAGCTCTGTCACAAACAGTCCCAGCGCTTCCGCCTGAAGCTGTTCTCCCTCATACTCAAAGCAGGTTCCCATCTTTAACAGATATGTTTTTGCGGTCTGTGAAAGCTCCGTTTTGTCCTGCCTGTCATAAACCGCCTCATTCCACAGCTGTACCAGTGACTTGCCGTCCCGCTCTCTCATCCTCTGTGCAATCTCCTCAAGAAACAGATGATACGGCGGTTCTGCTTTGGGTGCAATCAGGTCAAAAATCTCTTCCATCGGTCTGTGCAGATATGTAATCTCCCCAATCATATACAAAAGAATCTGTTTTTGCTGTTTTAAGAGTGCAATATCATGGTTCATCTCCCCGCAGAGTGACCATCCAAATCCAAGTGCACCTGTCATCACGCAGGCGCCTGCAATAAGCTTCTGCCACATAAGCTGTTCCCCTCCCTGTCATAGATTTCAAAATACCTGTCCATCTGTTCATTCATGGACAGCACAATGAACCTTTCGATCAACCCCAGATGAAGCAGCTTCTCCATCTCGGTCTTATTTCTGATATCCTTGATAGACGTCCCATGCACGGTTGCCAAAATGCTGCATCCGCTCACTCCTGCGTGGAGAATTGCCTCTGCATCCGCGCTTCTGCCAATCTCATCAATTGCGATGACGCGCGGCGCAAAAGTCCGCACCAGTATGGAAATTCCCTGCTGCTTGTCACCGCCTGTAATAACATCTGTTCTCTCTCCACAGTCCAGCATGGCGCTTCCTCTGTAAGCCCCCGCAATCTCCCCCCTCTCATCAATGACGCCGACATTGCATCCCTGATAACCGGAAGTCCCATTTGATAACAGGCGTATGGTATCTCTGAGCAGTGTTGTCTTCCCCACACCCGGCGGCGAGATAATCAACGTGTTTAACGGTGTCCTCTCTCTGGAACGATACAGATACTTGATAATCTTTCCTGCAATTTCCTTCTGCTCATGCGCCAGCCTGATATTCATATAGCGGATATACTTTGCGATAAAGCGTCCATTCTCCGCTGTTGTAAGTTCCCCCGTAATGCCGATACGGTGTCCTCCCTCAACCATCATATAACCTTGTTTGCGCTCCTCCTCATAGGCATACACAGAGTCATGGCACAGATACCGAAACAGTTCTTCCATCTCCCGCTCACCATACCGAAACGGCAGTGTGCGCTCCCTGCCGCAAAACACCTTGACTGGCTGGTTGACCCGCAGCCTGATTTCCTGTATCTGCTCAAATTCCAATCCGCACCGCTCCCAGTCCCCCCTCAGCCGCTGCGGAAAAAACTGCAAAATTCTGTTCCCTGCTGCCATGCTGCATTCCCCCTTTATCTGGTAGTCCACATCGTAGTCCATACCTCAATATATGTCCAAAAATCTAAAATATGAACACTGGCAAAAAAATAAGGGAGTAAAAACTCCCTTAGATTTACAATTAAATCACGGTCAGAATCCCAACCGACTTCAACAGCAAAATGACTAACAAAACCGGCGCAATATACTGAATCATCACGACATAGAGCTGCTTTCTGCCAAATCTGCTTCCAGACTTCTCTACCTCGTCAATGACCGTTTTGGGTTTCAGTACCCAGCCAATCAGAATACAGGTTCCGATAGCAACCAGCGGCATCAGCAGATTGTTGCTGATGTAATCCATAATATCCAGAATCTGTGCGACCGCCCCGTTTGGCAGTTTGAACTCAAAATACAGTACATTGTATCCCAGACATACAATCACGCCGCCAATCACGGCGATAATGGTCTCGACCGCTGCCGCCTTGGTGCGCGTCATATGAAATTTGTCCATAAAACTTGACACGACTGCCTCCATGACAGACACGGCACTCGTGATCGCCGCAAACAACACCATCGCAAAGAACAGACAGCCTACAAGATTTCCAATACGCCCCATCGAGGCAAAAACCTTCGGCAGCGACACAAACATCAGACTCGGTCCCGACGCTGCCATTCCCTCTCTGCCCATAAAGGTATACACTGCGGGAATAATCATCACACCCGCCAGAAATGCCACAGCTGTATCAAAAATTTCTATCTGGTTAATCGATTTCACCAGATTGGCATCATCCTTCACATAAGAGCCATACGCAACCATAATGCCCATGGCTACACTGAGACTGAAAAACAGCTGCCCCATCGCATCGAGCAGCACGGTGAAAAATCCCTTCACAGTCATTCCGCTCAAATCTGGAATCACATAGATCTGAAAGCCCTCCATGCCGGTTCTTGCCACTCCGGTCTCATCCTCATAGTGAATCGTCAGGGAAAAGAACGCAATGCCCACCACCAGCAGCAGCAATAATGGCATCAGTACTTTCGAGGAGGACTCAATTCCCTTATTGATGCCGCGAAACACAATAAACGCCACCATAAGCAGGAAAACAAGCAGCAGCACAATCGGCTGCCAAGACCCGGTAATAAAACCTGTAAAATAACCATCCTCTGCTGCGGCAGTCCCGCCGCCTGTCAGATAGGCGAGAAAATACTTTACTACCCATCCGCCGATCACACAGTAATACGGCATGATAATAACCGGCACAAGACATGCAAACACGCCGAGAAATCCCCATTTAGGACTTAATTTGGCATATGCAGTCAGCGGGCTCTGCTTTGTCTTTCTTCCGATTGCGATCTCTGTCGTGAGCAGTGTAAATCCAAACGTGAGTGCCAGTATCAGGTAAATCACCAAAAATAATCCGCCGCCATCCTTCGCTGCCAGATACGGAAACCGCCAGATATTGCCCAGACCGACCGCGCTTCCCGCCGCTGTCAGCACAAAGCCAAGAGAGCCTGAAAACGAATTTCTATTCTTTTCTTTTTTCATGATAAATCCTACGCCTCCTCAAATTCATACGGATACCCCAGCTTCCGCATAAAATCCGCCATCTGCCATTCTCCATACCCAAACTCATCATCATCGTATGCAATATCCTCCATATCGCCCAGATCATCCTCCCAGCGCACAAGATACTTCTCGATGTCCGCCCTCTCCACATGGAAATACTTCGCAATCACATCTGCATTTCCTTTGGACGCTTCGATCACTTCCTCTGACACTTCCTCAAAATAGCCCGGCTGCGGATTGAATTTGTCTACCAGTTCTCCATTGTCAAACAAAGCATATGCCCAGAAATCCCCATCATATATGTAAAGCAGCATCACAACCTTGCCATAATCACTGCTGATTGCCTCCGCAAGATCGTCATAGCCAATGCACTCCTCATTAATCAAAATACTCACGCCGTTCGCATACTCTCTGTACTGGCATTGATCCGCATACAGCTCTGTAATTTGATATGCCGCCTCATCGTTCTCCTGATTAGAATACGCTTCTTCAACTGCCTTTACGATTGACCGCGCTTCTGCTTCCTTACACCCCGGTATGATGACCGTCTCCAAAAATAATCCCATCGTTATCCCTCCATTTTTGTCTGTCGTTTATACACAATCCTGTGTACCGTTCGCAGCACAGTTGTTATAAGTATACTATCTTGCGGGGCATATGTAAATCATAATTTCTAAAAAGCACACACCTGCTACCGTCTATTATTATCATCATACAATTTTTTCCAGTAGTCGTCTTTTATTGTCACTTTCCCATACTGGGGAAGTACAATATTATCCGTTAAAAAATCATATTGAATCAATTCATGTGTATGATTCAAATCATATTCCAATTGAGGCTCTTTAGGATAATATCCTGTCTGATTAATAATATTCCATTCATCTGAACTCTTTCCCAGATATTCCTCCAAGCTTTTTAATAAAATCTCAAAATTATCATAATTAATAAAATAAGTTATACCTGCCTCATCATATCCATATACATCAAATTCAATACAAACCTGCCGTTCGTTCATCATGGTGATTGTTTCCACATAACCAGTGTATTTACTGCTCAATTCGCAATATACTGTTACAGTTTTTGATGCGCCGGTTTTCAAATATCGTTTTATATCGCTTAATTCCATATCTTTTTACTCTTTTTTAAAAACGTGAATTCATGAAAAGATCCTTTTATATCTCAGCAATTGATATTTCAATATATCAATTACTCTGAACTGCAAACATATTTTCAATCACATTGTCTGTATAGGAAATCACCTCTACTTTATTATCGTGAACTTCCACATGAGCAGTAATTTTATCCTTCCACATCGTATCAAATACAATATCCATTCAGCGCCCTCCTTTTCCTTTTATGGTATCATCCTTTCGCCGTATTATCAAGCAGAACCTATCCTATCTGTAGTCATCACATATAATCCTATTATTGTTCACTCTGTTCCAGTAACGGACAAAACAGTAACATAAACCTTACATAAACTTTTTACTGCAAAGTTTATCCAAAAAATTGTGTATTGCTTCCATCCCTGCTATGGTACACTTTTACTGTAAATTGCAATTTAGGAATTGTCAAGAAATAACTTGTTAATTTGACGCCGTATAAATGTTCAGCTGCAAAGAAGATAATCGCAGGCGTAGCGGGCTACGTCAAGATTATCTGATGCCGCAGATGGACATTTAGACATGTCAGTTCCTGACAAGTCAAATTGATGAGTTATTTATTGACAGTTCCTTAATATCATGTAACACTTATGGGAGGATTTGAATGAAAATACAACGTTTGACACAAAACAGCCGCCTCACCGCAGCCATTCTCACCGCGGTCATGACCGCAGGATGTCTCACTGGATGCGGAGGAACCAATGATACTGACGCGCCCGCAGCTGCGCAGACCGACGCCGCTCCCCCAGAGACAGATACGACAGAGACTGCCTCTTCCGCACAGGAAAGCGAAACCACACAGGAGACCGACGACTCAGAGAATTTAACGGCGCTAGAGCTTTCTAAACTCATGGGAAACGGCATCAATCTGGGAAATACCATGGAGGCGTATGGGCGTCCTGAACTTGGTATCAACGCGGATACATCCAAGTACGAAACCTTCTGGGGACAGCCTGTCACCACCGAGGAAATGATTGCGGGCATGAAAAACTCTGGATTTGACTCCATACGGATTCCTGTCGCATGGACAAACATGATGGATTATGAAAACGGCGACTATACGATAGCAGATGCCTATCTCGACCGCGTGGACGAGCTGATTACATATGCCATAAATAATGGTATGTACGTCATCATCAATGACCACTGGGACGGCAGCTGGTGGGGAATGTTTGGCTCCGCCACCGAGGAGACCAGAGAGACAGCCTTTACGATGTACACTTCCATGTGGACACAGCTTGCCGAACGCTATCATGATTACGATGAATCCCTGATTTTTGAATCTGGAAACGAGGAACTCGGAAACCGCCTGAACGACACTGACATCTGCAAGGACTCCGGCAGCCTTTCCGAGGACGAATGCTATGAGATGACAAACCGCATCAACCAGACTTTTGTCGATACCGTCCGCGCCACCGGCGGCAACAACGCAGACCGTTTTCTGCTGATTGCGGGCTACAACACCAACATTGCCAAAACCTGTGATGACCGTTTTAAAATGCCCAAAGATACCATCCCCGATAAACTGCTGGTGTCCGTCCACTATTACGACCCGTGGAATTACTGCGGCACAGACAGCGGCACACAGTGGGGCACGCACGGAGAATATGAGACACAAAATGCCGATCTGAAAAAAATGACGAAATTCACAGAGCAGGGATACGGTGTGATCATCGGCGAATACGGCGTCTTAGCCAAAGACGATGGCACGCTCAAGGACAGCATCACCGCATACACGGAAAATCTGCTCGACAACTGCGACCGCTACAACTTTGTGCCCATGCTCTGGGACACAAGCACTTTCTTCCTCCGCTCCGAATTAACTTTTTCTGATGACGACCTGCTCGCGCTCTACACCTCCCGCAGCTATGCTGCGCAGGAAAAGACCAGCGAGGAGGAACTGGCTGCCGCAGCCACAGAACGCATGGACACCGCGCTTGTCAATGCCCCCGAAGTGTTTGACACCTCCATTGATGTCTCCACACTCGACGGCTCGATTGCGTGGATTATGTTCAACAGCCGCGACTGGTCTGTCGCTTACAGTTCCGGTGATTCCTACAAGCCTGACGACAAAGCGGCAGGTCTTGTGGCGACGGATGCTGTCATTGACGGCGCAGGCACCTACACAATCAGTCTGGACTTCACTGGAACAGACGCCGGTTTTGCCGAGGGCACCGCTTTCTCTGCAATTGGCATCTCCAACGCCGAAGTCTTCTATCCCGGCTATATGATTGACATTAAGGAAATAGAAGTGAATGGAACCCCCTATGAACTGACAGGGACACCCTACACCACTTCCGACAACGGCATCTGCACGCGCCTGAACCTCTACAACGAATGGGTGACAGACATCCCAGACACCGCACGCATTATGGGCGGAAACGCCGCAGATGCAGCCGCCACAGTCGTTGATAATGAGACGCTGGGGCAAATCAAGACACTCAAGATTACCTTTGACTTTGTTGCTCCGTAATATAGAACACTCCTACTTGCGCGCCGGGCACCCGTCAGCTTCTGCTGACAAATTTCATCTGTGAAAAACTTTCATATATGGTTTTTCACAGTGGTGCCCGTGTGCATAAAAAGGCGCATGGTTTCATTACGATTCCATGCGCCTTTATACTGTTATTTTGAAATCGGTATCTCAACCTTTTCATTTTCATGTGAAGTCATAACAATCAGAGCAGCCACCTCATCAACATCAATAACGCGGTCATACCCTGCCATATGACAAGCATTTTTTCTGCTGCTGTCCGTATATCCTATACTGCCGCCGTCCGTCAGGTAAGGGAGTCTTGTTCCATCCTTTAGGATAACACCCATGACTTCAGGAATCCCAAGATCATCTTCATGTTCTTCCGGGGCCTCCTCAACGGAATAGTTTGCTTTCATGGAAATCGGGGAAATGTCAATGGTATCCAGCGTGAAACCTGTTTCCCCAACTTTCTGACCGACTGTAATTGTCTGGGAGGAACTTACATCAGGAAGCGTTATCGCAAAATCCCAGTTTCCTTCCACCCCTAGTGTAAACGCTGCTTTTGACAGGGTTCCCAGATTTTGAAAATCAACATGCATCGTCTTGCCAAGAAGAGAATCATTCTTGTCCACAACACTTGCCTGAATAATATATTCCATATCTCCATTGCTGTCTGTATAATGACAAATCGTGCTTCCATCCTCGTAACTTTGTATAGGCGTTCCGTCCTCATACACAGCTCTGCCGTTTTCATCAGGGATAATTCCGTTATACATCGTTCCAGTCATATTAACCCATGCATTTTCATCCTCTGGATTATCCCCCTGATACACATTCACCCTGTCAAATCCCGGTTCCATCCCATCCTCCACATGATAACCGGAAATGTGAAATGACATATATGCGAACCGCTCGTCCACAACTACTGTATCTGGCTTGATCGTAATGCCGTTGACTGTCACGGCCAACGAAGAACGGTCTGGCTCTTCCTGATACACTTTTGCGATGTTCTGTTCTGTCAATGCCTGCTGCTGTGCGTCGGATGCCTGAATATTTCCGTTCATGCCCCTTCCCCAGTAATGGTGGATTGCAGCAAAGACACTGATGCTGCTGACCGCGAATAAACAGATACCTGCAATCGCCGCAGCCTGCATTTTATATCTTCGTTTTCCTCTTGTATTTGTTTTTTCCATATGAATTATACCCTCCTGCTGAATCATTTCAAAGGCTTGGTTCGTTTTTTCTAACACAATTTCCGACAATTCTATTTCTTCAGAAAATACGTTTCTCTTCTTTGACATTTCTATCCTCCTTAATCACATGATATTGAGCGGTCAGTCTTTTTGACCTCCAGTATAATACTCTTCCAGTTCTTTCCTTCCTCTTGCAATCCTCGTCTTGATGGTATTTAATGGCACTGACAACATTTCCGCGATTTCTCTCATCTTAAATCCCTGATTATAATACAATTCCATAGGCAGCCGATACCGCTCGTCTATGGAAGCATACGCCTCCTTCAATTCAACATTGTATTCATCATACTTTGACGGTTCCTCATAAGAATCTATATTTTTGTAAACTGCATTGTCCCTAATAATATCATAGCAGTGATTGATAAGTATCCTTGTCATCCATGTCTTAAAAAACTCAGGTTTCCTAAGCGTATCTAACTTTTCCCAGCAAGTGAGAATTGTATCCTGAAGAGCATCTGCTGCATCTTCTTCATTTAACAGAATTGCAATGGCGGTCCTATACATATCTTTCATATAGAACTGCATTAGTTCGGTAAATGCATCCTGATCATGCCTTTGCGCCTTCTTTACATAAAACTTTGTATCAATCCTTTTCATTCACTTTCTCCTACGCACGTATGATTGTAAGGCAAGTACAAGCGCTCTTTGTTTGCTTTACGTCTATTAGACGCCAGATCTTGCAGTTTGGTTTCAAGATATCAAATATTTTTTGACAAACCAAACTTTTCCCGCAAATCCTGTAAACGGGCAAAGCAAAAAACAGAGACTCTCTTGAATCTCTGCTATCCTAGATGTTGTATTCAGATAATGCGAATCATGCACACAGCACCCAAAGAAATCTATCAGCAGGAACTGCGCCTGTCAATCCATTTCACTGCTGTGCTCCGACGCATCCAGCATAAACCGTATCAACTGCCTCATACATTTTTTCTTTGCTGCGTCCGGTGTTATATGCAGCGCTGCCGCAAACTCCTCACTCAACAGCTTCTCCACCTTGTCCTGATACCTCGAATCCACCTGTCCCTGTTTCTTTCCTGTCTTTTCGTACATTTTTTCCCTTTGATAGAGTTCCTTAAACAGTTTCAAATATTCTGTCAGATCATGCGTTGCAAGCATTTCATGGTAGTGCGTCTCAAGCAGATTGTTCTTGACATTATGCAGAACCGCAACCTCTATCTGTGACAGTTTATTCAAGCAGCATAATGCCTCTTCCTCCGTAATGATAAGCCGCATGGAATGGCAGGCATCAACGGGAACATAGATTTTTGTATTGCTTTTTATGTGCGGCAGACACAGCGTATAATAGATTCTTTTCGGATTGTCCGCAAAATCTATTTTTCCAATTGCAGTAATTTGGTATACCCCTTCACTCCCATATGCAACATAATCTCCACAACAAAACATTTTTATATCACTCCTTATATTTCGTTTGCTAGGTTTTATTA
>VSNR01000075.1 GCA_009774345.1 Lachnospiraceae bacterium
ATTTACTATTGATAATATATCATTTTACTTATTCTTTGTCAATCATTTTTGTTAAAAAAGAAACAAAAAAGAACTATCACAATTGACAGTTCTTTTTATGCTTAGCAACTTTTCCGAAACACAGGGATTCCATTGACAAAAACCGTTTTGGTCGTCACCCGCCCACGCAGCACCCGTTCTTGCAGCAAATCCAGCGCAGACTCGCACAACAGTGGAACATCAATTCTAAATGTGGTAAGCGGCGGTGAGACATACTGTGCAATATTTACATCATTGATGCTGAATACCGCCGTCTGCTCTGGAATCTGCACTCCCGCTTCATTAAATGCCTGTAGTACTCCGATTGCCAGCGTGTCACTGGCAATGCAGAAGGCCGTTGGCAAATGCCCCTGCTGCACGATCTCCTTCCCGATTCGATACCCCTCTTTCACCGAAAACTTTTCTACAATATGGATATGCTCCTCCTTCAAACATTGATGATATCGTGCACTTTCCCGAAATGACCACTCCCTCACATCCATAGACTGAATCTGTGTGTCAACATTCCGGTCGTATCCCCCAATAAAGCCCAATGTGCGGTGTCCTTTCTCCACGAAATAGTCCACCATCTGCGTCACCATAGAATCCAGATTCGGACGGACTGCATCAAAACGCTTTTCATCTGGCGATGTATCAATAAAAATACCGTTTGCAGAGACTGAAGCAAGATAGTCCAGTTCTCTCCGGCTAAACCATCCGATTGCAATAAACGCTGTGACTTCTCCACCGACTGCTTCAATCCCGTTTTTCTTGGTATAAATATTCAGTTTCACATTGCGTTCTTCTGCTTTTTCCAGAATTGTATCATATATGGTTTTGAAGTATATATCTTCCAGCTCTTCCTCCTGATACACCCAGTACACCAGCGCCACATTCTCAATTTTGGGCTTAATAATCTTCTTTTTGTAGCCTAGTTCCTCTGCCGCTGCAAAAATCGCCTGCCGCGTCTCCTCATTAACGGAAATGGATTCATCATAATTCAAAACCCTTGACACTGCTGCCGAAGACACACCTGCCTTTTCTGCTATCTGCTTAATTGTCGCCATATCCTTCCCCCATTATATTTACTTTTTACTATACAGTGTTTAGTAAATATTTTACTAAATATCTTTCACAATGTCAAGAAAAAAGGGCTGTCAATACAGACAGCCCTTTTTTCTGTTCAATTCTATATCTTTTATTTCAGCTTCGCCGCATCAATACGCGTGAGCGAACGCATCAGTGCCGCCTCCGCTCTTGCAACGTCGATGCTGCCGCCGCGCTCTGCGAGTCTACCCTCCGCCCGCTGCTTAGCAGCGTTGGCACGTGTCTCGTCAATCTCGCCGGGCCACTCAATAATCTCCGCAAGGATTGTTATCTCCTCTGGCAATATCTGAACAAATCCGGCATGAAGTGCTGCGTTTCTCACGGTATCGCCCTGTGTGATCGCAAGGACACCGGGCTTTACGATCACAGTGAGCGGCGCGTGACCAGCATAGACGCCAATCTCGCCCTCTGTTGTATTGAACTCCACCATATCCGCCTCTTCATTGAAAAATTCGCGGTCCGGCGTCACAATTGTAAGCTTGAACTTCTCTGCCATAGCAGCACCTCCTACCTCGCTCTTGCCACTACGTCATCAATTGTTCCGGCATTTAAGAAATGTCCCTCTGGAATGTCATCATGCTTTCCTTCCATGATCTCCTTAAAGCCTCTGATCGTCTCTGTGATCGGTACATACTTGCCCGGCATACCTGTAAACTGCTCCGCTACATGGAACGGCTGTGACAGGAAACGCTGAATCTTTCTCGCACGGTTTACTGTGATCTTGTCCTCTTCTGACAACTCATCCATACCGAGAATTGCGATGATATCCTGCAACTCCTTATATTTCTGGAGAACCTGCTGCACGCCGCGCGCCACCTCGTAATGCTCCTGACCAACGATACGCGGGTCAAGGATTCTCGATGTGGACTCAAGTGGGTCTACCGCCGGATAAATACCAAGCTCCACGATGGAACGTGAGAGAACGGTCGTCGCATCCAGATGCGCAAATGTCGTCGCAGGCGCAGGGTCTGTCAAGTCGTCCGCCGGCACGTAAACTGCCTGTACGGAGGTGATCGAACCATTTTTTGTAGAAGTGATACGCTCCTGCAAAGCGCCCATCTCTGTCTGCAATGTCGGCTGATACCCCACGGCGGACGGCACACGTCCAAGCAGCGCGGAAACCTCTGAACCAGCCTGTGTAAAACGGAAAATGTTGTCGATGAAGAGAAGCACATCCTTGCCGCCCTTGTCACGGAAATACTCCGCCATCGTAAGCCCTGTAAGACCCACACGCATTCTCGCTCCGGGCGGCTCGTTCATCTGTCCAAATACCATGGCGGTCTTGCTGATAACGCCAGATTCCGTCATTTCATTGTAAAGGTCATTTCCCTCTCTGGTGCGCTCGCCTACACCTGTAAATACCGAATACCCATCGTGCTCGTTGGCAATGTTGGTGATAAGCTCCTGAATCAATACCGTCTTTCCAACACCGGCACCGCCGAACAATCCGATCTTACCACCTCTCTGATACGGGCAGAGCAGGTCTACGACCTTGATGCCTGTCTCAAGCATTTCTGTCGATGTCGCCTGCTCCTCAAAGGAAGGTGCAGGTCTGTGAATCGGCTCAAATCCCTGTGCTTTTGGCGCAGGTTTGTTATCTATCGGTTCGCCAAGTACATTGAACATACGCCCAAGTGTACTCTCACCAACGGGAACCGTGATCGGCGCGCCTGTCGAAACAGCGTCCATTCCTCTCACCAGTCCGTCCGTAGGTCCCATGGCGATACATCTCACTGTATCATCACCCAGATGCTGTGCAACCTCGATCGTCAGTTCTGTACCATCACTTCTTGTAATCTTAACGGCATCGTTCAGCTCTGGGAGCTGTCCCTCGCTGAACTTTACATCAAGAACCGCACCGATAATCTGGGTAACTTTACCAATTATCTTATCTGCCATCTCTTTGTTTCCTCTCTATCTATTATTTTTCGCGGTGTGTTATGATATGGCCTGAGCACCCGCGATAATCTCTGTCAGCTCCTGCGTGATCGCGCTCTGACGTGCCCTGTTGTAGAGCAGTGACAGACTCGAGATGATCTCATCCGCATTGTTGGTCGCGTTGTCCATCGCCTGCATTCTGGCGCCGTTCTCGCTCGCCACAGCCTCGATCATCGCCCCGTATATCAGACTCGTGATATACTTGGGAATGATCAGCTCAATCGCTTCCTCCGTCTCCGGCTCAAAGTCAAGCACTGCCTTGTCATCCTCACTGCGTTCATCCTCAATCTTGATCGGCAGGAGTTTCAGCCTCGTCGGAATATGCGTCACCGTGTTTTTAAACCCGGTGTATACGATATAGATCTCACCTACCCTGCCGGTCGCAAAATCATCTAACACCTGCCTGCTGATCTGCATCGCATCCGCATAGATCGGCTCATCAATCGCGGAGGAAAAATCCTCGCCCATCTCATAACCAAGCCGTGTAAAGGTATCTCGTCCCTTCGTTCCGATCGGATAGATGATCAAATCATCTTTATTCCAGTCATTGTCCCGCACCAGCTTGATGATGTTGGAATTGTAACCGCCTGCAAGTCCCCTGTTGCCTGTGATCACGATCACTGCTTTTTTCGGAGAATTGTTTGCTTTCAGGAACGGGTGATTGATATCCCCTGCTTTGGAAAGCATGGAAACCACCGTATCATACATGCAGTTAAAATAGGTCTTCGACTTCTCTGCACGCCCCTTCGCCCTTTGCAGTTTAACGGTGGAAACAAGCTTCATGGCCTTTGTAATCTGCTGTGTACTCTGCACGGAGCCCTTACGTCTCTTTATGTCTCTCATGGAGGCCATAAATATTCAGTCCCCCCTTCTTTATTTGAAGCGTCCCTTGAACTCTTCAATCGCTGCTACAAGCGTCTTTTCAGTCTCATCTGAAATGACCTGTGTCTCCTTGATTGCCTTTGGCACCTGCGGATACTTCGTGTCGAGGAACTCAAAGAGCTCTGCCTCAAACCGGGTAATGTCCGCTACCGGTACATCGAGCAGATATTTTCTCGTCGCCACGAACAGAATAATAACCTGATACTCGACAGCCATCGGCTTGTACTGCGGCTGTTTTAAGATTTCCTTAATCCGGGCACCCTGATCAAGTCGCTCCTTGGTGTCGGCATCCAGATCGGAACCAAACTGTGCAAACGATGCAAGCTCTCTGTACTGGGCAAGCTCTGTACGAATCGGTCCGGCAATCTTCTTCATCGCCTTGATCTGAGCAGAACCTCCTACTCGCGATACGGACAGACCCGCGTTGACGGCTGGTCTGAAACCGGAGTTAAACATCTCTGTCTCGAGATAAATCTGACCGTCTGTAATCGAAATTACGTTTGTCGGAATATAGGCGGATACGTCGCCCGCCTGCGTCTCAATGATCGGAAGCGCTGTAATAGAACCTCCGCCATACTCATCACTCATACGGCATGCGCGCTCAAGAAGTCTTGAGTGCAGATAGAATACGTCGCCGGGGAACGCCTCACGTCCGGGCGGACGCTTCAGAAGCAGGGAGAGTGTACGGTATGCCACCGCGTGCTTACTCAGGTCATCATAGATAATGAGCACGTCCTCGCCGTTCTCCATCCACTCCTCTCCAATCGCACAGCCTGAATAAGGTGCGATATACTGCAATGGTGCAAGCTCACTCGCCGTAGCTGCCACGATGGTCGTGTAAGACATCGCGCCAAACTCCTCCAGCGTCTTTACAATGCTTGCAACGGTAGAAGCCTTCTGGCCGATTGCAACATAGATACATTTCATGTTCTGACCCTTCTGGTTGATGATGGTATCAATCGCAATCGCCGTCTTACCGGTCTGTCTGTCGCCGATAATCAGCTCACGCTGTCCTCTTCCGATTGGAACCATGGCATCAATCGCCTTGATACCTGTCTGCATGGGTGTATCAACGGATTTTCTGGTGATAACACCAGATGCCACTCTCTCAATCTGACGATATTTGGTTGTCGCGATCGGCCCCTTGCCGTCAATCGGCTGGCCAAGCGCATTGACGACGCGCCCCAGCATGGCATCCCCAACAGGAACCTCCACCACGCGGTTTGTCGTCTTTACGGTATCACCCTCATTAATGTTTCTGGAACTTCCAAGCAATACGGCACCTACGTTGTCCTCCTCGAGGTTCATGACCATGCCGTAAACCTCACCGGGGAACTCCAAAAGCTCGCCCTGCATTGCCTTCTCTAGTCCATGTACACGTGCGATACCATCTGCCACCTGAATGACTGTACCAACTTCTGATACTTCCAAGTCAGAGGCATATCTCTTGATCTGATCCTTAATCACAGAACTTATCTCTTCTGGTCTTAAATTCATATGGATCTGCACCTTTCTATTTTATTTTTGGAAACACTCCGGTTCCATTATAATTGGATGGCGAGCAGCTCGCGCTGAAGCTTATCCAATTTTGTCCGAATACTGCTGTCCACAACCCTGTCACCCATCTTGATGACCATGCCGCCGATCAAATCCTGATCCACATCATAGATGCACTCGATCGTCTTGTAGCGGGTGGTAGCGAGCAGCCGGCTCTCAATATCCTGCTTTTCCTGCTCATTTATCGCTATAGCGGTTGTGACATAAGCCGTTCCGATATTGTTGTACTCCTTGATGGAGGATATCACTTCGCCAAGAATTGCCTCGATCTCTGTATAACGGTCCTTCTCGACAATCGTCACCAGAAATCCCAGCATCTCCCTGCTGAGTTTATCCCGAAACACATTCTGCACCACCTCAAGCTTGTCCTCTTTCTGAATCTTAGGATGGTTCATGAACTGTCCAAACTCCGCATTGCTGCGAAGCACCTCAAGCAGCGCCACAGATTCCTCCAAAAAGGCTGTGGTCTTTCCCTCCTCGACGGCAAGTTCAAACAACGCCTGAGCATACGTTTTGGAAACTAGCTTAGCCATGTGCTATCACCTATTTCTTTCAATGTCTTATCAATGAGTTCATGCTGGGCATTTGTGTCGATATTGGCCTGTACGATCTGAGCCGCCATCACAGAAGCCACCGCGATCATCTCGCGCTTTACCTCATCTGCAAGCTTCTTCTTCTCAAGCTCTGCCTCTTTTCTGGCTGTCTCCAAGATTCTTGCAGCTTCCTGCTTGGCTTCCGCGACAATCTTCGCCTCATTCTCCATGCCGCGCTTGCGCGCATCTGCCAGAATCGCCTCCGCCTCTTTGCCCGCCTGATTCAGCTTCTCTTCGTAGAGGGCGCGCGTCTGGGCTGCTGATTTCTGGTCTGATGCAGCCTGATCAAGTTCTCCCTTGATCTTCTCCTTCCTGTCATTGAGCAGCTTTCTCACTGGATTGAATAAGAAGTGCGACGCCACAAGGAACAGGACGAACATTGCGATGATCATGAGCACCGTGTCTGCCAGAAGCTGAAAGTCTAAGTCAAATAACCGGCTCAATCCCTCTGTCTCGGTGGCAAGTATCATGGTGTAATTCACCATACCTTTGTACCTCCTTCATTCTATTTACTTGGATTTCTTATCATT
Source organism: Lachnospiraceae bacterium (assembly GCA_009774345.1). Taxonomy (GTDB): domain Bacteria; phylum Bacillota; class Clostridia; order Lachnospirales; family Lachnospiraceae; genus COE1. The sequence continues at coordinate 6,626 of VSNR01000075.1, forward strand.
TTATTATGGCACTAAAGGTTTTACGAACAGTAACAGCATCGCTACAAGCAGACCATAGAGACCTGTTGTCTCAGCAACCGCCTGTCCAAGAAGCATTGTAGAGGTAACATCAGACTTTGCGCCCGGATTTCTGCCTACTGCCGCCGCTGCATGACCAGCCGCGATACCCTGACCTACACCGGGTCCGATACCTGCGATAACCGCAAGACCTGCACCAATTGCTGAACAACCTAAGATAAAGTTTGAATTAAATTCCATAATTAATTCCTCCTGTGAAATATTGAATGATAGTTTTTTTACCCTTCGATCGCATTGTTGATATATGTCATTGTCAACATACAGAACACATAGGTCTGGATTGCTCCAGAGAACAGATCGAAGTACACATGAAGCGCTGCCGGCCAGCCTGTCGCAATAAAGCCGAGCAGACCATAGAGCAATGCCATCATAACCGTTCCTGACAAAACGTTTGCAAACAAACGCAATGACAAAGATATGGGCACTGCGACATCGCCAATCACGTTGATCGGTGCCCAAATCGGCCATGGATCGCACAATCCCTTGATGACGCCTGATACCTTCTGATACTTGAATTTGTTAAACGTAATCAGGGTAAACGTGATCAGACCCAGTGCAAATGTCACACCGTAATCTGCGGTAGGCGCTCTCAGACCCATCAGGCCGGAAATGTTGCTGATCAGGATAAAGATGAACAGCGTGCCGATATAGTTGGCAAAGGCTGTCGCATTTTTCCCCATAACACCCTTGATCATGTTGTCGAGCATCTCTACAACGAGCTCCACAACGTTTTGGAAAGCTCCCGGGACTTCCGTCGCACGCTTGACTGCCCTGTTCGCACACAGACAGAATATGATGATGATCGCCATGACGATAAAAAGACATACGTGCGTGGTTGTTATCCACAGCTTCTGTCCAAAGAGCTCATACTGGAACACGCCATGTATCATAAAGTCAATGTCATCAGCGCCGGATAACAGGATTCCTGCTCCCATACACTCACCTCCTTATTTTATTTCTTTATTCAGTTTTACAGATTGCCTCGTAACTATTCATCTCCCTCATAGTTACCTTCTTTGATTTGCGGAGTATTCCCCTGCACCTCCTTGTGAGACCGCCCGGCGAACAATGGCTGTAGATAAGCCGATATCTTTAGTCCCATGACTCCTGCAAAAGCCGCCAGCGGACTGCCGATCCTCGTCACCATCAAGCTCCCAAGGATTATCACCACCACAAGATACCTGATGATATTTTGTCTCGTTGCTACTGCCTGCGCCCCCTTTACATCTCTTTCAACAGCGGAGTTGAGTGTCACCGCCATATGAAAGGCCATAAATATTGCTGTAAGCACTCCAATCCAGAGCCCTACGCTGTAGCCTGCCTTATCCTCCACGAGAAAGATGCCTGCGATCTGGCACAACATGCCAAACAGAATAATCCCAAAGAGCAGTCCCGGCAGCGCCGTGTTAATCTTCTTAATCCTGTCTATCATCCTCTTTATCTCCCTCGTAAATCTTCCTTGCCAGAATATAGATATTCCGAAAGCCTGCTATGGCTCCAACAAAGAATAATAAAACAAACCAGAATGCGGTGCCAAGCTTCCTGTCCAGAAACAATCCCGCAAAAGAACACATAAAAATAGGCACGAGCATATTGATGCCAAACTGGGTGATCACAGCCAAAGACTGATATACTGACCGTTTATACTTTTTATTTTTTCCCATTTATCTGCCTCCATATGCCTGATGAAACCCCTGTTTTACACGTCCTAAACCTAATTATACAAAAATTTGGTAAAATTGTCTAGCAAATGTCAAATTTTTGTCTATTTTTTCATGCGCCAGAGCGTGTTTAACGAAAAAGAGGACATCTGCCGTCCTCTTTTTTAGATGATTCGTTATTTATTTCACGACGGAATCCGCAAACGAGAGCGCGCCCTCTGTCACGTCAAACAGTTCATGTTTTGCGAGAGAGAAGCAGTCGAGCATCTCGGGCGAGAATATGCCGCACTCTCCTTCTATAATCATACGTGCCGCCTCATCCACCACATAGGGATCTTTGTAGACACGCTTGCTCACAAGCGCATCATAGACATCGACGATGGAGACAATCTGTGCCCAGATTGGAATCTCATCTCCTTTGAGGTTGTCAGGATATCCGTTTCCGTCATACCGCTCGTGATGATAGCGGCAGATCTCATAACAATAATTATAAAATTCATTGTCCTCCTGCTTGAACTTCTCAAGGAGCTCACAGCCATACAATGTATGCTTCTTCATCTCCTCAAACTCATCCTTGGTGAGTTTGCCGGGCTTTAACAGAATACTGTCCGGTATCGCGATCTTACCAATGTCATGCAGCGCAGACGCGTTGACAATCAAATCCGCCTGCTCCTTCTCAATCCCGTACTTGGGATAAAATTTCATAATATATTTCAAAAAAATTTTTGTAAAATACTTTACGCGCTGTATATGCTCCCCGGACTCAAGGCTACGAAACTCCACGACAGAGCTCAGGGCATTAACCAGAAATTCATTGTTCCGCTCTAATTTCTCGCGGCTCTCTCTTAGCTGCCTGGTGCGCTTCTCAAGCTTGCGCTCCACATAAATCCTGTGCTCAAACAGCTCCATCAGGTTTTTAGCCCGCCGCATGACAACATTGGGCGCAAACGGCTTGTAAATGATATCGGACGCACCATACTCGTACGCTTTTTCATCCGTCTCATCGGTCGCCTCACCCGTAATCATAATCACAGGTATGTAATTGATATAGTCCTCCTCATTCATAAAACGCAGCACATCAAGCCCGGACTTCTTGGGCATCAGCAGATCCAGAAACAGCAGACACAGACGGTCACTGTTCTCTACAAGCCGGTTGATCGCCTGCACACCATCAGCAGCCTCAATAATATTGAACTGCTCCTCAAATATAAACTTTATCATCTCACGGTTGAGTTCTGCATCATCCGCGATTAAGATCGTATCTTTTTCCATAGTCTCCATAGACGCTCATTTCCTTCCCTTTGCATCTGTTGTTATGCCAGCAGCTTCTCGATGCCTGCAATCACAATATTATAATCCTCCGTCACCGTGTCAAGCATCTGCTTCGCTCCGTCGAGATCTTTGCCGCGAAGTACTTCTGTGATCGCATGACTGGACTGGTAGAGACGCGTAAATGCCATATTCTGGCACATGCCCTTCATGGTATGCGCTGCCCGGAATGCCTCGTCAACCTCTCCGTCATTGATGCAGCGGACAAGTGTATTATAACTCTCATCCCGCGTGAACATCCCTGCAAACTTTTTGATTCTCTCCTCTGTCCTGAGACGGGACATAATATCATAGTAGTCACCGCCGACTTCCTCATAAAACTCCTGAACTGTCATAACTATCCTCCTGATTTCCAATGTTAACATTTGATGCCAAAACTGTTTCAATATCTATTCAAAATTATAGCTCAAAGCAGCGGATAATTCAACCGCTTTCCTTTAACTTATATCCTCGATGATGAGCGGAATCTGCGTGAGCATGTGGTCAATATCCTCAAACATAGCGCTCTTGGTCGTGCCAAGATGATTCGCGCGCTCAATGTGCTTTACAACCTCCTGATACTGTTTCTTGATCTCGTCAAAAAACAGTCCGATATTTTGCAGCTCATGCTGTCCGCCGTCGATCACATTCGAGATCTCCGCCTGCACTGCCACGGTATCCTCCGCGGTCTCTGTGATCTTGCTGAACGATTCATAGGTGCTGTTGACCGTGTGGATGTTCTGGTCAAGTGCCTGCTGTGATGCTGAGATCGAATTGTTCAGCTCGCCAGTGCCGCGCTCGACCTCATTGATGCCTGTATCGACCTCCTCCGCCAGCTCCTTGATCTCGTCCGCCAGCTCCTTGACATTTGCCGCAACGACTGCAAATCCCCGGCCGGACTCCCCGGCTCTTGCCGCCTCGATCGAGGCGTTGATCGCAAGGATATTCGTCTGTTCTGCGATGGATATGATCTTTTTCATGCAGCGCTGTATTCCCTCCACCGAAGCCTGTAGCTGCGCAAAAGTCTGCTCCATATCACTGTAGGATTTCTCGACCTCCACAGAAGTATGCTTTAATTCCTCCACCTTCCCCTGCGCCTCTGTCACGGCAGTACTGATCGCGCCGCGCACTTGGTCAAACTGCCCTGCCGCAGAGTTGATTTCCGCAAAAGTGTGTTCGAAATTCTCCAGCTGGTCATGAAAATGATCTGCTTTCTTGATCACGCCCTTGAAGCAACTGCCGACCATTCCCAGCTCCCACAGCGATTCAACCTCCTTGCCGACCAGCTCCTTATGATACTCTTTCAGGCTGCCCATGACGTGCAGTACTGGATAAAGACTCTTTTCAAGTGTCTGTTCCGGGCTTTTTTTCATCCAAGGTATGTTCGAAAATATCATTCTGTCTTCCTCCCTCTCTACTCAAATACCACACACGTCATCGACTGATTGACAAACTGGTTATTATAGTGCTCGCCATATCCCACCAGCCCCGCGTGGCTGCCAAGCTCAGACATATTCTGCAAATAGGTATCCATATAGCCGCGCTCTGTAAACAGCTTGTACCGAAACAGGCAGTTGACCGAAAACACCGCAGAGCGGCTTGGAAAATCATGGCATATCCTCTGGATTGTCTGTTGTGTGACTGCCTCATAGTCCGCCAGTTGCAGCAGAATCAGCACATCCGAATCATTCACCTGACGGTAGCAGGCAAGCGCCTCTCCCTGAACCTCCTTGATCGAAATGATACAGGTGTCACTTCCATTGATTTTTCCAAAAGGATTCTGAAAGGTCTGTGTCAGGATCTGTTCGTCTGTCACGTGCAGAATGTTTTTGTACACCTGCTTTGCAGATTTTCCATTTAATGTACCGATCACATACTTTTCCTTATCTGTGTCCGCGGCGATGAAACGGTAATTGCCATATTTGCGGTAAATATTCTCCTTGTAGGTCTTCACGCGCCCGCCGAGATTCCGAACGAGTGCATACGCGACTGCGTCCTCATAGATTCTGCCATTTGCAGAGACTTTTCCTGCATCGCCGGTTCCGCCGACCAGTGAAATTCCGCGGTGCTTGAGCACGGTGTTGATCGTTGTGAGCACACACGCATCATTTCCGGCACAGAAATCAATGCACACGGTGTCCTCTGACGAACCATTAATTTTTAACATATCATTTTCAAGACGCTGAATATATTTTACCGGCATAGATGAGACCTGCTGCAATACATTTGCCGCCGCTTCCACACCATCGAAAAACGCGACGACGCCAACCCCCTCTTCCACCACGCTGACATCATAACTCATTCCAATACATCCGATACTGGGAACGCCGGGATAAAGTTTTTCCAATACCCTGACATGCGTCTCGAACTGGGCATTGTTTGACATCAGCATAATAAACTGAGGATTGTCTAATCCGCTGACCGCTTCTGTCAGATCACCACTCTGGCTCATTCCAAAAAACTGCCTCATGCTATCGCCTCCTTGTTCTTCTTACAAAATGTTTTATCTTCGAATTTTTTCGATAACTGTAATGATTATACGTTAAAAATGCGCAAAGTGCAACGGATATTTCTGATTTTGATTGAAGCCTTTCCCGAAAAGAGGTACACTGTAATAGAAAATAGAAACATTTATGGAGGAATACGTCATGAACCACTTAAAAATCTACCGCAAACGCATGATACCCGATGAATGCATCTTATTAAAGGATGACATCATTCTGGAAAGAACCGACGACATTATCATCACCAAATGGAATACCTTAAAGCCGCGCCGCGACTTTCATCACGGCTACTCCTGTTACTTCTTAAAACTGGGCTACAAGGTGAGCAAATTTTACCGGGAGGACAACTCCCTCCTGTACTGGTACTGTGACATTGTAGACTATACATACCGCGAAACCGGGGAGGAGCTGCTCGTCACCGACCTGCTCGCCGATGTGGTCATCTATCCTGATGGCTATATCAAGGTGCTTGACCTCAATGAGCTTGCAGTGGCAATCGAACAGACGTTGTGCGAACCGCACATTATCACGCAGGCGCTGCGGAAACTGGACAATCTCCTGAACCTGATCTATGACGACAAATTCGACACGTTGACCTCCTATATCGAGAAATGGGTCGAAAAATAGTAGTATACTACCATTTCTACTGCTAAAGCAGTATTTCAAAATGCTTGAAAATACGCTATACTGGCAGTGATAGGAAAGGAGGTATTTTATGTATATATTATCACTTATACTATTGATACTGCTCGGCATTGGATGGTCTGTCACCACGATGAATACAGCCATCGTCAACTATCTCGACCCTGCAAGCCTGATCATGCTGCTTCTGGTCACGCTGCCAGTCCTGTTGAGCTCGGGTCTGCTGCGCGATTTCAATAATGCGTTCCGATTAAGTATCAAGCGCACTGCACCTTGCAGCAAGACAGAGCTGCTCCGGGCGATCGAAGCCGTGACCCTCACAATCAAAGCGCTGTGGACAGCGGGCATTGTGGACACCCTCTTGGGATTGATCTTTGCCTTCACATCAGACGAATTTATCTGCGCCTATGTCGGAATCGCCATGATCTCCCTGTTGTACGCTGCTTTTTTGAACATCTTGCTGCTGCCGATGCGCTCGCGGCTCCTCGTGCAGCTGCACACGCTTTCCGGTCAGACTGCCGCAGCTGCCGCCGCGGACACAGACACCAATGCAAAGAACTAAAACCTGCACAGGTTTCAACAGATATGGAGGTATGGTATGAAAAAGAGATGGCAGATCATTTTCTCTGTTCTTTTATATATCTTTATCGTCGCCTGTGCCCTTGACTTTAATATCTTCTTATTGCTAGATCTCCGCCTGATCTTTCTGACGCTTGTGGGCACGCTGCTCTTGACGCTTCCTTATTATGAGGACGGAATCAGCCGCCGGGAACTGCTCTATATTTTTGGCAGAAAATCCATTGATACCGGCTTTATACAGACTTTTCTGCTGCTCTTTGCCAGACTCCAGAACGAGGCGGGCTACAACCGGCTTCTGGGCGATATCGCCCTGTGCTTCCGCCCGCTATTGTACGGGTTCTGCCTGTTTATCCTGCTGGCGGAGCGGATAGAGACACACGATCTGGCGGATGGAAATGAGCAGCCCCTGGAGGAATCTGATGCAGGAAACGCTGATGCTGCAAACGCTAATTCAGGAAACGCTGATGCTGCAAACGCTGACGCCATGCAGTCCGCTTCGGTAAATTGGCAGATCTCTGCCCAGAAAACACTCGGCATCCATGAGTTTTCGGTAACTTATGCGCTGACACGGCGCGAGACAGAAATCACGCAGCTTATCATACAGGGAAAGTCCAATGCCATGATTGCGGGAGAGCTTTTCATCTCAGAGACGACGGTCAAAAAGCATGTGTCGAATATTTTTGATAAGACTGGCGTCAGCCGGCGGGAGGAATTGATTGTGCGGGTGCGCGAGGATTAAAACACTACATCGCGGTGCAGCTTGGCATTTTCAGCCATTTTTGATGTGAAGTTCTGCTATTTTTTCCTTCATCACATGATCAATATACGCTTTCCACATCGGCGCATCCACAGCATCTCTATTGGCTTCACACGCCAAAATCAATGCTTGTAGTTTTTCTGGCGCCGCGTTATTTGTCTCGAACATCGCGACAAAAAATGTCTGAAACTGTGCCAACGTGAACGGTACGATATCGAGTCGCTGTTTTACATCGCCTTTTGCATACCAGACACCATGCCGAAACGTTTCTGCGGTATTGGTGTCTATTTTTATCGCAATAAACATGCCGTACACCGGCTTATCATACTTTAAAACAGCGTCGGAAACATGGCGTCTGACAGGTTCCCCTTCCATCGCTTCCTGTCTGGATGAGGTTGACATGGTTACCTCAGTCAAGATCGTAAAATCCTCATATTCCCAGTACAGATCTCCTTTGCCGCCGCCCGCCGCCGACACCGGCAAAAAATCTGAATCTAATCGAAATCCCCGCACTTCGTAGGGCTTATTCTTCATATGGTCGATAGCCAGCGCCGCCCGCCACAATACCCACTCAAGATATGCAGGCGTTTCATCTTTGGGCACTTCAATCGCATTGTCGTCGTCATAAATCATTTTCCCGCCGCCCTTCATCAGAAGGGACATATAATCCGCGATCTCCTTCCATTGACTGCATTGCTCACCTGCATAGACAATCTCATCTGTCTGCGCTAATACATTTTCCAAACGCTGTCTGGCGATATTCATCTCTATCGCATTTGTCAATGGAAGATCAGAAAGATCATAGACGATATGGCGTTCCCTCATTTGTTTCATAAGATCTTCCAACAATGCTTTTGCGACCTCGGCATCATCCGTGGGCAGTGCAGCGCCATTGCAAAGTTTCTGATACTGCATCATGATTGGCTCTTCACTCGCAGTACTTTTCGCAAGTTTTTCCGCAAGAATATGCTTTAATGGGACAATGACGAGCCCTCTGCCTTTGCGCTGAAGCACTCCTGATATGCGCAGATATCTCATATTCATATCGCTGTAATCTAAGAAATTATCACTTTTCTTGTCATAATTTTCGCCTCTTTTTGCGATTTCTTTTTTATCGAATGGACGTTTTGCCGGCGCAACTGCTCTGCGGCTTCTCAAGTCAAGTATATTGTCAACCACCTCATGAAGATCGTAACTTGGATTCGTCGTGTGTCCCCACAATGCAAATTCGATTCGGCTCAGCTCGGAGGAGCCTGTCCTTTTCTCCAGTTCCAGCATTATTGCCAGCAGCCATCTTAGCGGCGAAAAGAGTCTTACTCCATCGGGCATTGGAAACTGCTCGACACTCATCGCACGCAGATAGCACTCTTGAACTGCGGGATATGTATCTGCTTTCAGGAAGGTCTTCCCAAACGGCGTGATCTCATCCAGATTTCCAAGCTCCTCCTGCCTGCCATCTGCCTTCTTGATCTGCGGATAAATAAAGCCATTTTTAGCAAACATCAACCGCCATTTCCGCGCATGGCTTCCAGACTCGTCTTTCCCGCTCTCATTCTGAATTATTCCCTTTTCATTCAGCAGATTCATGAAGCCAATCTCATTTTCTTTCCCGTGCAGTTTTCCAACAAAGGCAGAATTTGCAAATATGGAAAAACCCTCCTGGATTCGATTGGGATTTCTCAATCCGGTATTACCAACGAGCCAAATATCTATCTTTTCATTCATTGTAATCCCTCTTATTCAGATACAGCAAATCAAAAACCGGCAAATAAATATTCCTGTACTTTATTTCTGTTTGTCTTTGCACCATTTTGGTTGCCAAATGCATAGGTATAGTCAATCGGAATCACTTCTACATGCTCTTTGTATTTTGCCATCATCGCAACCATCTCATCCTGTGTCGGCAGGCTGTTGGAGGAATAGGAGACAATCAAGATGCTGTCCTTGAGCTTTTTAAATAACTGATCAAAAGCATCTGCTGCCCCCTTTCTCGTGGAAAAGGGCGTAGGATACGACTTGAATTTCTTTGTCAGCGTATTCTGCTGAATTTCAACCCCTTTCCAATCACGGGCAAGCCCTTCTACAAAATGGTAACGCCGCACATACTCATTGTCAGAAAGCGGGGAATAATACGGCGGATCGATATAGACAAGATCCGGCACGCCCACTTTGAGCTCCATTGCATCTCCATGCTTTGCTTTATTGACTTTTCCATTATCAAATACTGCTCTATTTACCGCCTGCACTGCCTCTATAAACTGCTGGCTGAATGACTTTTTTAAATCTTTGCGTCCATCATTGTAGCGGTCTCCTGTGTATGTAAAAATTCCCCGGGGACGTTTCTTCGTACACGCACGAATCAAGGCAGTCATAGCAATCGCATGTAAATAAGGATCTTTGATTGCGGCAATATTCATTCTGAGCGTATCAATCAAATCATTTTCTTCATCTGTATAATACAATCCATGGAAAGTATTCGCCACAAAATGATCTGACTCCTTTGACGGCACCAGCAGTCTCTCTGCTTCTTTTATGGATAGCGTCTTTTCATTGTTTTCAATCATTGCTTTGGCAAATGTTGCAGACATTGCCATATAATCATTGCTTATTACAGATTTTCCCTGCGCTTTAAACATATAACCTACAATACCCGAACCTGCAAACAGATCTACGACAGTATCAAACTGAAATTGTGAGGCAACAGACCAAATTTCAGATAACAGCTTGCTTTTAGACCCCATAAATCTTGTCGCTGGATATTTAGACACCTGTTCTGGTAATGGATTTGAAACAATATTCATCATCATCTTCCTTTTAGGACGAACTGTGACAATTACATCCTCTCCCTCTCGCTTACTTCCGCTGCATGATATATACCGCTTTGTCTGAATCACTTCTATATTAAAGGTTTTATATAATTCATGCACAAGCGGATGATTTGAATTTGTGAGAATTACGTGACATCCTAACGCCTGCAAGCGGCTGACTTCCTCCGCCAATTCTATATGATCCTCCTCGTAAAACTGTTCCTTGGTATAACGCTTGAAATCAGCATATTCTGAAACAGGAAGATAAGGCGGATCCAAAAAGATAAAATCACCGGGTCTTGCGTATTCTTTCAATACAGACAGATAATCTCCAGCAACAATATCCGCGTTCTGTAATGCGCCTGACGCTGCATACAGCGCCTCCACATCGCAGAAATTCGGCGCCTTATACTTGCCAAAAGGAACATTAAACTGTCCTTTTCGATTTACCCGATAGAGTCCGTTATAGCAGGTCTTGTTCAGATAAATCGTTCTTGCCGCCGCTTCTGCCGCCGGCAGATCCTGCCATTCTAAGGCGCGGACGCTGTAAAACATGTCCTGCGTATTTTCATACTGCTGCAAGTAAGAAATGACTGCATCGACATGCGCCGCTACCTGCTTGTACATATTGATCAGTTCTGGATTGCGGTCTGCGATCACCGCATCAAGCGGATTCAACGCGAAAAACATCGCACCGCCGCCGAGAAACGGTTCTATATATCTGCCATATGAATCAGGTACTTTCGGCAGCAGCTCCCCTAACATCTGGGTCTTGCCGCCTGCCCATTTCAGGATAGGCTTCGCCTGTATATTGTCCTTCTTTTCGATCATCTGTTCTATCATATTATTTCCTTTCATTATGGCTCGATATCGCCTGATCCAAAGGAGTTCCATAATGTCACTGATACTGCGTATGAAAGCGGTACTGATTCCGCACCGCTTTCACTCAGGTTTGTAAACACCCGTTCTGTACTTTATTGCTCTATTCAGTATACCTCTAATATACTGTAAAAGCAACTCTATCCTTATAATATCTTTGGTTGGTGTATGATAATATGTATATGTTTATTCATGACCTTCTTCTCATAAGCAGCTCTAAAATTCAACGGATTCTCTATCATTATACTCATTTTTTATCCTTAGCGTTTCTAACTGCTCTTTCTGAACACCTGCTCTTTTATGCGGTTCACGCTCAATCAATCCTTCTATAAAAAGGTAAAAATTTTCCAATATACTTATTAACTGCTTATTCTCCCCAGTATCAATCATCATTTGATGAATGTAATTTTGTATTCTCTTTTTTGCCTCTTCTATTTTCTCCTTTGTATCTTTTTCAGAAAAATCGTTTGAAAGATAATAAGCCCTTCTTTCTATCTCCATCAAACACTCCGGCTCTGCCTCAATACTTTTTAAATAACTCCTCAAACCACAAACCGCACTTTCAAACGCTTCTTCTGTTTCTGCCTTATCTAGCTGACGCATTGATTGTTGTAAGGAACCTGGACCAAACATTATGCTTCTGAACCTCCTCCCCATCTTAAATAGAACAAAAATAATGGATCTAAAATATAAAGTATCCCTTCTTTCCAATCCAAAACTTTAAAAATATCTTCTCTCTCATGCAGCAATTCCTGAAGTTTCGCCAGACTTTCTTTTATTGCCTGTTGTGTTGGTTTTTTACAGGTATCTGCAATGAGCTCATTTATGCGCTTTCTTATTGTATCAAAATCGAGTTTCATCATGGGTGGGTTTTCAGCAATTGATTTCACTATCAATTCGTACAAATCATATTCATTTCCGTCCTTTGCAACAAATTGATTCCTGTTTTTTCCCCTCGTATTTGGTCCCTTTTTCATCAATGCCACAACATCGCCATATTCAAAGTTTGCTGTTGTAAAACGATATGCCGTTTCCAACACTTCGGCACGGACGTTATCTTGCCTTGATGAATCCATCTCCAGTATAGTACAGATATTTAAGCAAATATACTGCATCAGTTGTGGCGATGACAAGCTCTCTACTGCTATCATCTGCGCCACTTTATCCTCAATATGAATATTCAGTTTTGCAAATCCAATCTTAGCAATTTCTTTTAAGTCTTCTACTTTCCACGCTTCTATATTAATCAGGCTAAGTCTTCCCGACAGATCTGCATTTTGCCGAATTGCTTCATCCGACCTGTGGGGCAGGGAAACAACAATTGCTTTAAATCCCCGGCGAATTGCATCTTTTAACTGCTGTGCTATCAACATCCTCTTTTCTTCCGGCGCATAATGAAAATCATCAATTACCAAAATCAGATTATTTCTATTATAATAATCTATCACCTTATCCTTTGTCAGAGCGTATTCCTCTTTTTTTCCATATTTATCCTGTGTGTTTGTAATTATATGTTCTGTAGAAAACTGTCCCTTGTAGGCTAATCCAGCTTTTGCCGCAACAAGTCGCCAAAATTCCATATCTCCATTAAAATCTGCACCAGAAATCTCTACGATTCTATCAAATCCAACGACCTTTTCGCAAAGAATGGTTTTTCCCATTTTAGAAGGTCCAACCAAAGAAGTCAAAAAACCAGATACCCTTATTGCCTGACTCAGTCGAAATTCATATGGTAAGTTGGAAATTGCAGATTTGCGCGAAATATAGGTGTACTCCGGAAATGCTCCTGGACGAAAAACATCCTCTGCTCTAAGTTCCATTTTTATTCTCCTTTATCCATTTTTATATATTATCCCTAAAGTCGTGAAATAGTTACTCAAAACATATT
>VSNR01000076.1 GCA_009774345.1 Lachnospiraceae bacterium
CTGTATGTATCGTTATATTTACGATTACATCTGTATATGTATCTGGAAAAAGTGATGGTGCAATCAATGAGATCGGGATGATCTATATGTCTGCAATCGCAAAACAGATGCAGGAGAAATTCGATGCGGTCATAGATTCGCAGATTTTGGAGATGGAGGGAATCGTACTGCGTCATCCGCCAGAAGAAATGGAATATGGGCAGGAGATGATCGACCAGCTCGTACTGAGTGCACAGGTGCGGGATTTTGTATATCTTGGACTTTACACGGACGATGGCGAGAGCGAAATGATTTACGGCAGTGAAGTGGAGTACGAGAGCGAGGAGGTCTTCCAGAATGTATTGCAGGACAGCAGCCTGCGCGTGTTCTCCGGTCTCAGCTCAGAGGGCGAGAGAGTGATGTGTATGCTGATCAACGTCGAATATCCGATGAAAGGCGGTAAGACCAGCTCGGCGATGGTGGCGGCGATTCCGATGGAGTATCTTGAGAAGGTGCTTGCACTTGACGGGGAGAACTCGCTGATGTACTCCTATATCATCCGCAGGGACGGAACCTTTGTCGTTCGGACAAGGGAAAATTCCTTTTTTGAGAATATTAACGAAACCTTTTGCGAGTACAATGGCAAGAGCGCCCAGCAGTATGCGCAGGAGCTTCAGGAGGCGGTCAGCAGCAAATCAGAGTATGCCACGATTGCCTGTATGGATGATGAGAGAAGATATCTGTTGTGCACGGATTTGCCCAATTCTGAGTGGTATCTGTTCTCACTGATGCCGTTTGGAACACTTGACCGGATTTTACAGGATTTGAGTCTGAAGCGCCAGTCTGCGACACTGCTGATGTGTTTTATTATCATTGGCGGGATTGTCATCATTTTTATGATCTATTACAAGCTGTCCAGACAGCAGATGATGGAGCTTGAGAAAGCAAGGCAGGAAGCAATCAAGGCAAATAAGGCAAAGAGCGAATTTCTGTCAAGCATGAGCCATGATATCCGCACGCCGATGAACGGTATCGTAGGCATGACGGCGATTGCGATGGCGAATATAGACAATCAGGAGCGCGTGAAGGACTGTCTGGGCAAGATTACCCTGTCGAGCAGGCACTTGCTTGGACTGATTAACGATGTGCTGGATATGTCCAAGATTGAGAGCGGCAAGCTGACCTTGAATATGAATCAGGTATCGCTTCGGGAGATCATGGACAGCATTGTGAACATCGTACAGCCGCAGGTCAAGGAGCGGCAGCAGCACTTTGATATTTTTATTCAGAAAATCCAGACGGAGGATGTGCATTGTGACAGCGTCCGTCTGAACCAGATTTTGATTAATCTCCTGTCCAACGCGATCAAGTTTACGCCGGAGGGCGGCAGAATCAATGTCTATCTTGAACAGGAGGATTCCCCGCTGGGAGCGCAGTATGTGAGATGCCATTTCCGCGTAAAGGACAACGGCATCGGTATGACGCAGGAATTTCAGGAGAAGATTTTTGATACCTTTACCAGAGAAGAGAAAGCGCAGATTGATAAAATCGAAGGGACAGGTCTTGGCATGGCGATCACAAAGGCGATTGTCGATACGATGAAGGGCAGCATAGAATTACAGAGTGCACCCGGCAAGGGAAGTGAGTTCCACATAACGCTTGATCTGGAAAAGGCAGATACCAAGGTGGAGGATATGAAGCTGCCGCCATGGCGGATGCTGGTGGTTGATAATAATAAAGACCTCTGCCAGAGTGCGGTCGAGTCCCTCAGAGAGATTGGCATTGAGGCGCAGTGGGCAGTGGATGGGGAAACTGCTGTAGCGATGGCGAAAAAATGCCATGAGGAGGACAATGGCTTTGAGATTGTGCTCTTAGACTGGAAGATGCCGGGGATGGATGGTCTGCACACCGCGCGCGAGATGCGCAAGCATCTGGGCGAGAATGTCCCGATTCTGATCATTTCAGCGTATGACTGGAGTGAGATCGAGGAGGAGGCAAAGGAAGCGGGCGTACAGGGCTTTATTTCAAAACCGCTGTTTAAGTCCAATCTCTATCTGGGACTCAGCCGTTATATGCTGGATGCGCCAGAGGAGGAGACGAGGAAAGAGACTGTTTCGCACAGAAGTTTCCACGGAAAGCGTATTTTGCTTGCGGAGGACAATGATCTGAACTGGGAGATTGCAGAGGACTTGTTATCGGAGGCTGGTTTTCAGTTAGAGCGTGCGGAAAATGGCCAGATCTGTGTGGAGAAATTTGAGCAGTCTGAGCTTGGCTGCTATGATGTGGTGCTGATGGATATACGGATGCCCGTGATGAATGGGTATGATGCGGCGAAGGCAATTCGCGCACTGCCAAGAAAGGATGCGAATCTGCCGATTATTGCCATGACAGCAGACGCTTTTTCAGATGACATACAGCGCTGTCTTGATTGCGGCATGAATGAACATGTGGCAAAGCCGATTGATGTGGACCGCCTGACCCAGTTACTTAAAAAATATTTATAGAATATTCTGCAAAACTGCCTTTTCGTCAGGCAGTTTTTGTATTTGACTGATTTTGACGGGACAGTGCATAGATGCAGGACAGAATGGATAAGCTAAAACATAAGGCGGTATGTAGAAGGCCGTTGAGGATGAGTGTTATTAAAGAAGGAGGAATAGTACTATGTCATTAATCAATCGGGAAATTGTGGATTTTAAAGTTCAGGCATTCGTGAATAACGAGTTTAAGGAGGTCACGAAAAAGGATGTACTTGGCAAGTGGAGTGTGTTCTTTTTCTATCCTGCAGATTTTACCTTTGTCTGTCCCACAGAGCTTGAAGACCTTGCCAATAAGTATGAGGAGTTTAAGAAAATCGGCTGTGAGATCTACAGTGTGTCCTGCGATACCCATTTTGTACACAAGGCATGGCATGATGTGTCCAAGACGATTCAGAAGATACAGTATCCGATGCTCGCAGACCCGACAGCTGTCCTTGCAAGAGGGTTTGACGTGCTGATCGAGGCGGACGGACTTGCCGAGAGAGGTAGCTTTATCGTCAATCCGCAGGGAAAGATTGTGGCTTATGAGGTGATTGCAGGCAATGTAGGGCGTAATGCAGAGGAGCTTTTCCGCCGCGTACAGGCTTCTCAGTTTGTCGCAGAACACGGCGATCAGGTATGTCCTGCAAAGTGGCAGCCGGGCGCAGAGACGCTCAAGCCAAGCCTTGACTTAGTGGGATTGCTGTAGGTGAGCCGATGGAAGCACATGACAGATTATATGATGTGATCATTGTGGGGGCAGGACCTGCGGGCTTGTCAGCGGCAATCTATGCGGCGAGAGCTAAATACAAGGTGCTTGTGCTCGAGAAAAGCAAAATAGGCGGGCAGATTACCATCACTTCAGAGATTGTCAACTATCCCGGTGTGGAGATGGCGGGCGGCAAAGAACTGACAGAGCATATGCGCGTGCAGGCAGAGCGTTTTGGCGCAGCGTTTGTGATGGCGGAGGTGCTTGACATGGAGCTTGAGCAGGATGTGAAGCGTCTGCACACGACCAAGGGGGACTATGAGGCGCTGGGGGTCATCCTTGCGCCGGGTGCAAATCCCCGGAAGCTGGGATTTCAGGGAGAGAAAGAATTTCAGGGCAGGGGCGTGGCATACTGCGCCACCTGTGACGGCGAGTTTTTTACCGGGAAGGATGTATTTGTCATCGGCGGCGGCTTTGCGGCAGTGGAGGAGGGAATGTTTCTCACCAAATATGCCAGAAAAGTCACACTGATTGTGCGCGAGCCGGACTATACCTGCGCCAAAACCGTGTCCGATCAGCTAAAGAACTTCGCCACGATCGAGACGGTCTTTGAGACGGAGCTGGTGGAGGCTGGCGGAGAGCAGGCACTGTCCTATGCGGTATTCCAAAATAACGCGGATGGAAAACAGTGGCGTTATGATGCGCCGCAGGGAGAAACGTTTGGGATTTTTGTCTTTGCGGGATATGTGCCCAATACAAAGTGGATTGCGGACTGCGTGGCGCGCAGCGAACAGGGATATCTGATTACGGATATAGACCAGCAGACAAATGTGTCCGGCGTCTTTGCGGCGGGTGATGTGTGTGTCAAAAATCTCAGACAGGTTGTGACAGCAGTGTCAGACGGCGCGGTTGCGGCGACTTCTCTCGAACGTGTGGTCTCAGAACTTCACACAAAACTTGGCATTCCTGACTTGTATGTGGCACCAGAGGTGCACAAGCCGCAGGATTCACGGGACGAGAAAGCCTATTTTACCAAAGGTGAAGGATTTATCAGCAGTGAGATTCGACAGCAGCTTACGGGTGTTTTTGCAAAGTTTGCTTCGGTGGTGACGGTGCGTGCATGGCTTGATGAGAGTGCGTTTTCTGGCGAGATCAGAGGATTTCTGAATGAGCTTGCCAGCATCACGGACAAGGTTGTCTGGACAGAGCAAGCCGCCTCCGACGAGGAATCATCCGTTCCGGCGGCGCTGCCTGCAATGGAGCTCATGGACCATACTGGCAGGAGCAGTGGCATTTATTTTCACGGTGTGCCGGGAGGGCATGAGTTCAATTCCTTTGTGATTGCATTGTACAATGTGGCAGGCCCGGGTCAGGAGCTTGATCGTGACACAGAGGCAAGGATTCAGGCAGTCTCAAAGGAGACAAACATCAAGATACTGGTATCACTCACCTGTACGATGTGCCCGGAGTCTGTGATGGCGGCGCAGCGGATTGCAGCAGCGTCAAAACATGTCACTGCGGAGATGTTTGACTTGCCGCACTATCCAGAATTAAAGGAAAAGTACAATGTGATGAGTGTTCCGTGTATGGTGATTAACGATGAAAAAGTGGTATTTGGCAAGAAGAATGTAGAGGAGCTTTTGGCACTGATTTCCTGAGAGGGCAGTTGCTTGTGAAGAGGTGACGGGAATTAATTTGCGTTGCCTCTTCTTTTTTTCTAAAAAAGGATTGACAAACAAATGAATATATGATTAAATGTTCATATAAGAAAATAATCATAAAAAGGAGGTGACTGCGTGGAGGCGATGGAAGAGCTGGCAGCAGTATTTAAAATATTTGGGGATTACACCCGGCTGACGATTCTTTCGCTGCTGATGGACCATGAGGAGCTGTGTGTGGGAGAGATCGCAGAGCGGCTCAATATGACACAATCAGGAGTGAGCCACCAGCTTGCCTTATTAAAACAGAGCAAACTGGTCAGGACAAAGCGCGACGGCAAAAGTATCTATTATTCAATTGCTGACGAGCATGTTTCTGCCATTATCCGTATTGGCATGGAGCATGTGCTGGAAGAGTAGGAAATTTATTGTAAGAAAAAGGAGAATTTAAAGATGAAGAAAACATACAAAATTGAGGTGGACTGTGCAGCATGTGCAGCAAAGATGGAGGAAGCGGCAAAAAAGACGGCAGGCGTCAAGGATGCGACCGTGGCATTTATGCCGCAGAAAATGAAGGTGGAATTTGAGGAGGGCGCCGATGTGGAAAACGTCATGGTGAACGTGTTAAAAAACTGCAAGAAGGTGGAGTCAGACTGCGAAATCTTTTTGTCATAAAGGCAGGAAAAAGGGATGTGAATTAGAATGACCAAAAAACAACAAAAGGTATTGATAAGAATTATCCTGTCAGCAGCACTGACCGCTGTGTTTTGCCTGATTCGGGTGGAGAATCCGTATCTGAGGTGCGCGCTGTTTCTGGTTCCGTATCTGATTATAGGCTATGATATTCTCAGGAAAGCAGTGCTTGGCATCTTTAACGGACAGGTGTTTGATGAAAATTTCCTGATGGCGCTTGCCACGGTCGGCGCCATTCTTCTTGGAGAATATCTCGAGGGGACAGCCGTCATGCTTTTTTACCAGATTGGCGAACTGTTTCAGAGTTATGCTGTCGGCAAAAGCCGCAGAAACATCTCAGAGCTTATGGATATCCGGCCGGATTATGCAAATGTAGAGCAGGATGGACAGCTTGAGCAGGTGGACCCGGACGATGTGGAGATCGGAACGGTCATTGTCGTGCAGCCGGGAGAAAAGATTCCAATTGACGGCGTGATTGTGAGCGGAAGCTCCACATTAAACACCAGCGCACTCACAGGGGAGAGCCTTCCAAGAGAGGTTCGTGAGAACGATGCGGTGATCAGCGGATGCGTGAACCTCTCAGGACTGCTCCGCATCGAGACCACCAAGGAGTTTGGGGAGTCCACAGTGTCAAAAATACTGGATTTAGTAGAAAATTCCAGCATGAAAAAATCCAAATCCGAGAATTTTATCACCCGGTTTGCAAAGTATTATACGCCCGCAGTGTGCATTGGTGCACTCGCGCTCGCCGTCCTGCCGCCGCTGGTGAATCTGATGCTTGGCAATCCGGCAGAGTGGTCCCAGTGGGTGATTCGTGCGCTCACGACACTGGTTATCAGCTGCCCGTGTGCACTGGTGATCTCTATTCCGCTCAGTTTTTTTGGCGGAATTGGCGGCGCATCTTCCAAGGGGGTGCTGGTGAAAGGTTCAAATTATCTTGAGGCGCTCGCAGAGACAAAGTATGTGGTGTGCGACAAGACAGGGACCTTGACAAAAGGGGTCTTTGAGGTGACGCATGTGGCGCCGGCGCCGGGGTTTACCGAGGAAGAGCTTCTTGAGATGGCGGCACATGTGGAGAGCTATTCCAATCATCCGATCAGCAGGAGTTTGAAGGAAGCCTACGGAAATAGCACAGGAAAGCAGGTGGAGCCTTCCAGAGTGGCCGAAGTGGAGGAAATCAGCGGTCATGGCGTGTCCGCAGTGATCGGCGGGAAAAAGATCGCGGCAGGCAATGTCAAACTGATGAAACAGATGAATATCGCGTATGCCGTTCCACAAAAGACAGGAACAGAAGTTCATGTGGCAGCCGATGGAACCTATGCAGGCTATATCCTGATCTCAGACCGCATGAAACCAAATGCGAAGGAGGCAGTCGCAGATCTGAAAGCGGCGGGCGTGAAGCAGGTGGTTATGCTGACAGGCGATGCCCGCAATGTCGCGGAGGCAGCTGCACAGGAGCTTGGCGTGGATGTCGTAAAGAGTGAGCTGCTGCCGTCAGACAAGGTTGCGGAAGTGGAAAAACTGCTGGCGGCGAAGACAGACAAGGAGCGCCTCGCCTTTGTGGGGGATGGCATCAATGACGCGCCGGTGCTCTCGAGGGCAGATCTTGGCATTGCAATGGGCGCGCTTGGCTCCGATGCGGCGATCGAGGCAGCGGATATCGTGCTGATGGATGACGATCCTGTCAAAATAGCGACGGCAATCCATATTTCCAGAAAGACCCTCAGGATTGTGCACCAGAATATCGTGTTTGCGCTGGCTGTCAAGTTTGCTTGTCTTGGCCTTGGCGCTGTTGGATTTGTCAATATGTGGTGGGCAATCTTTGCAGATGTGGGTGTAATGATTTTGGCGGTGTTAAATGCCACAAGGACATTAAAATCTTAAAAAATACTGTTGCACAAACTGCTCTGGTAATAGTAAAATATTCATTAGAATATTTAAAAACTGAGGGTTTGAAATGTACAAAAGACAAGAAAATATAGACAATAGTTTAGGCAAAAAGGCAGATCGGAGAAAAAGGGCACTTGAAGTCATAGAGTTTATTGCAGTGACAGCAATCTGTGTGATCATGTATTTTCATGAGAGGGGGACATCGCCGCCGCCGGATGATACAGACACGCTGCTAAAACTTGGCGATAAGGTGCTGTTTGGCACCTATCTTGAGGAACCGATCGAGTGGCGGGTCATTCAGCTTGGGGAGGACGGCGCGGCGGTTCTGATATCCGAATACATCCTGACAATGAAAGCCTTCAGCGCGGCGGACAGCGGCAGCTTTAACTATGATGATGACGGAAATTCTTACTGGAGCGTGGGCGAGACAGAGGCGGACCGGGATTTGGCATTGCAGGCGTATGTGCGCGGAAGCAGCAGCTGGGTGCAGTCCGATCTCAGAATATGGCTAAATTCAGACAAAGAGAATGTCGTCTATGATGGGATAGGTCCAGTGGCGGGCGCAATGTGCAACATAAAAAATGGATATGCCAGTGAGGCGGGGTTTCTCACTGGCTTTACGGCACAGGAGCGGGAGGCGATTCTGCCGACAGAACATCGTACAAACGGCAATGCATGTGACAGCGGGCCGGTCTCTAGCACGGATTTGGTGTATCTGCTCTCTGAGGAGGAGCTGTCGTGGCTGATGGAGGCGGATGTCAGCATTCGGACAAAGCCGACGGCGCTGGCGGCGGAGCAGGATCAGACAAAATGGTACAAGATGTTTTCACTGGATTACGGGATTGATGCGTATTACTGGTGGCTGCGCGACCCTGTGCCAGAGAAGTCGAGCAACTGTTATTATGTCAGCAATGGCTACACGGGCGTATTGCTGAGTGAGATGGAGGCTGGCGCGGAGGGGGTGGGCATCCGCCCGGCACTGCGTGTCGATACGAAAAAGCTCGCACTGGGAGCAGACGAAAGGCAAGAGTAAGAATGTACTATATAGGAATTTGTGATGATGAGAAGGATACTTGTATGCAGCTTGCAGATATGGTCTATGCGTATGACAGGAGGATGAATGTCGGGATAGAGGTCTGTATCTGGAATGCGGGGGAAGCTTTGTATCAGGACCTGATGAAGCACCGGCCGTTAGATCTGCTTTTTCTGGATATCGAGCTGGTGTCTATGGACGGCATACAGGTTGGCAGATTGATTCGGACAGAACTTGCCAATCAGGAGATCAGCATCGCCTATATCTCAGCAAAGAGCAGCTATGCAATGGAGCTTTTTAAGATTCATCCGATTGATTTTCTTGTCAAGCCAGTCTGCGTGCAGGATGTCAATGATACGATTGATGAGGCGCTGCGCCTGTACAAGCGGAGCAATGCGCTGTTTGAGTACAGGGCAGACGGCTATCGCTGCAAGATTTCCTATAAGAATATTATTTATTTTTATAGTGAAAATAAAAAGATCAATCTTGTGACGGCGGACGCTGTGATACAGTTTACCGGAAAAATCAAGGATTTGGCAGAGCGTGTCCCCAAGAATTTTATACAGATTCACCAGTCCTATCTCATTAATATGGATCATATGTACGAATGCAGTTATGAGGTGGTCAAAATGAGAGGGGGCGTGCTGCTGAACATCAGCCAGCCTTACAGAAAGCAGGTCAGGAAACATATTATGGATTACGCATGGGGACAGGATGTTTGAGATGATTGGATTTCACGCTGCAGAATTGTATCTGATTTACAGGTATATGCATTGTTTTTTTGACAGGGAGCGGACGCCGGTCTGGAAGTCCGCTGCTGTATCTGTGGTGTATCTGGCAGTAGTCTGCCTGATGGATACACTGACCTGCAAATACATAGTACAAATAGTACTGATTGATCTGCTGGCGCAGCGCTATCACGGGAAACAGGGAAAGAAGCTGTTTGCCGCTTTTCTGATTCAGGGGATGAATCTATTGTGTGAGACACTGGCGGTCTGTCTGCTCTACGATGGCAGGGTGGACGGTGTTTATGACACGGCGATGTATTACGCCATTTTTTTGTTTATGTATCTGTGCGAGCGCATCATGGAGAAATTCTGCATCAGGCATATCAAGGAGGACACGGCATTAAGACACTGGGATTTACTGATTTTTCTGCCTGTTATCAGCATCATGATTGCATTTGTGCTGATTACCTTTGACAGGACGGACCGGGAGACCGGGGCAGTGGTCAGCGCGGGGCTGATTGGACTGAACCTGATTGTCTTTTACATCTGTGACGAGCTTGCCGGGGCATATGTCAAACTCATGGAGCGTGCGATGGTGGAGCAGCAGCTTGAGAGTTATTCCAACCAGCTCAATATCGTGATGAAGTCTGAGGAGTGCGTGAGAGGGCTGCGCCATGATCTGAAAAACCACCTCAGCGAGCTTTTGCTGATGGCAGAGGGGAACAGAACACAGGAAATCGCGGCGTATGTCCAAACGATGCAGCAGGAGCTGACAAATGACAAGGAACATATCAGCAGCGGCAATGCGGCAGTTGACAGTCTGATGAATCTCAAGTTAGAGCAGGCAAAGAAAGTGCTCCCGCATGTACGGTGCAGAATCAGTGTGCCGCAGGAGCTTCAGATACAGGTGTTTGACTGGAATATTATCCTTGGTAATCTGATGGACAATGCCATACGCGCGGCGGCGGAATCAGAGGAGAAGCTTTTGGAG
Organism: Lachnospiraceae bacterium; assembly: GCA_009774345.1. Taxonomy (GTDB): domain Bacteria; phylum Bacillota; class Clostridia; order Lachnospirales; family Lachnospiraceae; genus COE1. Next base: position 10,201 of record VSNR01000076.1, read on the forward strand.
ATTCACATCAGCTATCAGCGGGGAATGCTTCTGATACAGATGAAAAACAGCTACTGCGGCGCACTGGTGCGGTGCGGGGACCAGTACCTGTCCACGAAGGAGGAGGACTGCATGGAGGAGCAGCTTCATGGTCTGGGCATGAAAAATGTGAAAAGAATCGTGGAGAAATATAATGGAAGCATGGAGGTGTGCGATGAGGGGCAGCTCTTTGAGGTCCGAATCCTGATGTATGTGCCTTTCTAAACATGGATTTCGCCAATTTATAGATGGATTTCGCCGTTTTGTGCAAAAGCGGTTTCGGGTATGATATACTGCCAGTATGCGTTTGAAAGAGGTAAGAGTATGATACAGGCAGAAGAAAATTTTGAGGATATTTTTGTTAAAAAGGCATTTGAGTCATTGATCAAAAGAGGGGTTGCGCATCCATCTATGCTGTTTCCAAGCACCGTGACCGACAGAGATCTCAACGCGTTTGAGCGGCAGTTTGATGTCAGGCTGCCATCGTTGTTTCGGAGTTATCTAAAGGCGTACTGTTATGATTTCTCCGTGATCTGCGCGCCAATGCCGCTGGATGATCTGGCACACGAGGAGCCGGCGAGTGAGAAGGGGCTGTGCTGGATAGAGCTGGTCTCCCTGCCCGTGGAGGAGCCGCTCAAGAATCTGTATGCACTGATGGAGAGTTTTCGCCGCATCAGCACGGACCGGGAACTGGTCAATCTGCGGCTGGACCGTGTTCGGAATTTTGTGCCGATCGGGGAGTGGGATGGGCCGCTGTGTCTGGATTTGAATCAGGCGGATGTACAGACAGACCAGCGGGAGACATGGCAGATCTGCCGCTTTGACGAGACGGTGTTTGACTGGAAAGAAGCAGGCTACATAGACCGCAGCGGCGCAGTGACGGGCGAGAAGCGGTTTCCTGATTTCAAAACCCTGCTTGAGATCTATTTTTATGGCAAATATGATAAGGCATATGAGCAGCAGCTGAGGGCATACGGCGAGGAACTGCCGGACTACAGGTATTATATACAGAGAAGATAGCATGAGAGACACTGGTAAAGGGTGTCTCTTTTTCATGATTTTTTATAAAAATACTTGTGGTATTGGGTGTTAAGAAATATAATAAAAATAAGAATATTTATGATTGTCGAGGTGGGGGGATATGAATCGGTGGGAGGCATTGTCGAGAAAAATTATTATTCCAATGTATGTGCTGGGGCTGTCTGGAATGCTCGTCATTGTGATTGCCGTACTCATGACGCGGCAGTATGACACTGGATTGCACAGGGATGACAGCTATATGAATATCAGCGGCAGCTGGACGCTGGACCGGGAGGGGACAAAACCTGTTGACCTGAATCAGCTCGGCGAATATATGGATGAAGAGACTGGGGTGCTGTCAATCTATTACCGTCTGCCTCAGATGGACGAGGCTACCAGTCTTGTGTACCGGACCAAGGATGTGTACACCAAAGTCTTGATTGATGACAGGATGCTTTATGAGACAGATGTGTATACGTCGGGATTCTATAACCGTTCTCCCGGGAATCTGTGGAATATCACGAAATTTCATATGCAGGATGCAGGGGCGCTTGTGGAAATGCAGGTGTATATGGTGTATGACACCAATGCAGTCACCGTTGATTTTCTGCTGTTTGGGGATAAGACAAGCATTATTCTGACGCTTTGCAGGGAGAAACTGTTTGGCATCACAGTGAGTATGCTGATGATCATTATCGGGCTGGTGCTGATTGCGATTGATATGATGCCTGCCTACAGACAGACCCGTAAGAATCATGGCATGATCTGGCTGGGGCTTTACTCGGCGCTGATTGGCGTATGGAGCCTGATTGAGACAAACGTGATGCAGTTTTTTTCGCTGGACATGCGAATCTTACAATTGATTGACAATATGATTATGATTCTCGACAGTCTGCCGCTTTTGCTGTATTTGGACTGTGAGTACCGGATTTTTAAAAACTGGTTTATGCGCGTGTTTTGTTATGCGGATGCAGCGTATATTCTGCTGGCTGTCTTTCTGCAACTGACAGGCATCAACGATCTGCACGGGATTCTTCCGGGTTCGATGCTGGCACTGGTGGTAAGCTGTGTGGAGCTGCTGGTCTGGGTTGTCGTAAATTTCATGGATATGGTCAAAAAGCATCAGCCCATCTTAAATTATGTGATACAGCTTTCAGGGCTGTGTTCGCTGTGGATATCTGCCCTGTGCGAGATGGTGCGCTATTCTCAGGCTGATCATATGGACAGGGCGGAGTATCTCAGAGTTGGGATGCTGGTGTTTGTCGTATGCCTTGCGGTGAGCAGCCAGCTTGAGACGTACCGTCTGCTGGAGAATGGTTTGAAGTTTGATATTATCAGTACGCTTGCGTATTCGGACGGATTGACAGGACTTGGCAACAGGACAGCATATTTGGAGCAGATAGAAGCGTACGCGGGCGGTGAGACAGGAATTTCACAGCTTGGCATTGTCTTTCTCGATGTCAACAACCTCAAAAGGGTCAATGACAATCAGGGACATGAGAAGGGGGATGAGCTGATCACGGTCGCAGCCAAGATCATCGCGGACAGTTTTGGGAAGAACGGCAAGCCGTACCGCATTGGCGGCGACGAGTTTTGTGTGCTGATGACCGAGATGCCCCTTCAGGAGAAGTATGAGCAGGGATTAATGGAATTTCAGCGGCTGATCAAGGAGGCGAACCGGGTCAAAGGACGCACCTATGAGATACAGATCGCCAACGGATTCTGTATTTGTGATACGATTACCAAAGAAAAAATTGAGGAGGCAATCATGGAGGCAGACAGCGCAATGTACGCGAATAAGAGCTTTTTGAAGGGAAAAGTACGCGCTGTGTGACAAGCTTTGGCGATGTGAATCGTAACTAACAGTTGACATTGGTCTTGGATTTTGGCTTAATAGATACATAGGGACCATAAAATATAATGTATAATGAAGAAAGGAAACGGAAATGGGCGGCTTTTTTGGAGTAACATCACAGCAGGATTGTGTCTTTGATCTGTTTTTTGGGATCGATTACCACTCGCATCTGGGAACGAGGCGGGGCGGTATGGCAGTTTATGGAAAGGATGGGTTTAACCGGGCGATTCATAATATAGAGAATGCGCCGTTTCGAACCAAGTTTGACAAGGATGTGAATGAGATGCATGGAAATTACGGGATTGGCTGTATCTCGGACTATGAGCCGCAGCCGCTGATCATCCGCTCGCATCACGGCACATACGCGCTGACAACGGTCGGGAAAATCAACAATACAGACGAGTTGATTCAGCGGCTGTTTGACGTGGGACATGCGCATTTTCAGGAGATGAGCGGCGGGGAAGTCAACGCCACAGAGCTTGTCGCGGCGCTGATCAACCGCAGGGAAAATTTAATAGAAGGAATGAACTATGCGCTGGATGCCATTGATGGTTCGCTCTCGATTCTGCTGATGAATAAGGCAGGGATCTATGCGGCGCGAGATCGATACGGGAGGACGCCGATTGTCATTGGCAGGAAAGAGGACGGATTCTGCGCTTCTTTTGAAAATTTTGCGTACAAGAATCTAGGGTATACAGACTACAAAGAGCTGGGCCCCGGCGAAGTTGTCGTGATGACGGAGAAGAATTGTGTCACGCTGGCAAATCCTCAGAAGGATATGAAAATCTGTACATTTTTGTGGGTGTATTACGGGTATCCGGCAAGCTCTTATGAGGGAGTCAATGTCGAGCAGATGCGGTACCGCTGCGGGGAAAAGATGGCAAAGCGGGACAATGTGACGCCGGATATCGTGGCGGGCGTGCCAGATTCCGGGATTGCGCATGCAGTGGGCTATGCCAATGAGTCCGGGATTCCGTTTTCCAGACCGTTTATTAAGTATACACCGACGTGGCCGCGCTCTTTTATGCCGACCATACAGAGCAAGCGCAATCTCATTGCCAAGATGAAACTGCTGGCAGTCGATGATCTGATCAAGGACAAGAAGCTGCTCTTGATTGACGACTCGATCGTCAGGGGAACACAGATGCGGGAAACGACAGAATTTCTATATCAGAGCGGTGCCAAAGAGGTGCACATCAGACCTGCCTGTCCTCCGCTGCTGTATGGCTGTAAATACCTTAATTTCTCACGGTCATCCTCCGAGATGGACCTGATTACCAGACGGGTGATCGAGCGCTTGGAGAACGGGAATGTGACGAAAGAAGTTTTGGAAGAGTATGCAGACCCAGAGTCTGAGAAATACGAACGCATGGTTGAGGAGATTCGGAAAGAGCTGAATTTTACGTCCCTTCGTTTTAACCGGCTGGATGATATGCTGGATGCGACAGGACTTGACCACAGTAAACTCTGTACGTACTGCTGGGATGGCAAAGAGTAGGCGTTCGTTCTATATCTGTTTCTGTATAGGAAAGGCGGCGGAAGATGAGAGAAGAGAGAAAAACAAAAATAGTTTCTATAAAAGTAAAGCTGCTAGGAATCATACTGCCAGTAGTGATTGTCATAATGATCCTGCTGGTGGGGATTTTATATTTTATTTCAAAGGGCATTATCAAAGAGTATTCGGAAAACCTGCTCACCTCTTCGATTGACAACCAGACAAACCAGATTGAGGCTTGGCTGAATGAGAATTTGTCAGCGTTTGGTGCAGTCAAACAGGCCATCGAACAGACAAAGCCGGATGAGCGGCAGTTACAGGCGATTCTGGACAGCTATTACGGATTTCATGATAATTACCCAGAAGGGCTCTATATCGCAGATGCGAATGGGAAGCTGATGACGGCCTCGGCATCTGAAAAGAAAGAAACAGACCCCACACAGTCTGTGTGGTACAAAGAAGGCCTTACCCGGTGGAATATGGGACTGACCAATGCGTATACCAACGCCGGGGGCAGTAAGGTGATCAGTGCATCTGGAATCTTGGACGACCAGTCTGGAATCATGAAAGTGATTTCTGCCGATCTCACACTGGAACGTATCAGTATTATCGTCAACAGCTATATTGAGATGGATGGGGCGCGGGCTTTTTTGGTGAGCAGCACAGACGGGAAATGAGAAATATTTGCAGGCGGGAAAATATGTCTTTGTCGGCTCCAATGAGCAGGTTGCCGGGGAATTTCAGGCAGAATATGTGCTGGGAAAACTTGCGGGCAGTCAGGAGCTCAATGTGGCGCTGCTCAAAGGGCCCTCAAACCACTCTGCCACGAAAGGCAGGACAAATGGTGTAAAGAGAGCATTGGAGCAGAGCGGGAGACAGATTCACTATGTATTTGAGGACACGGCGAACTGGGATACGGCGCAGGCACAGAAGCTGTTCGAGCTGTTTCTAAAGACGGGCATCACAGCGGACTGTGTGATCTGCAACAATGACGCGATGGCGCTTGGCGTGGCGGAGGAGTGCAAAAAGAATGGCATTTCGCTTCCGATACTAGGTGTGGACGCCACAGCGGATGGCTGCGAGGCAATCCGCAATGGAGATATGGCATTTACCGTATACCAGTCTGGCAGCGGTCAGGGGCATGCCGCCGTGGATGCCGCAGTACAGCTTGCCGGAAACGGGGATGTGAAAGATCTTGAAGGAAGCTCGGAGGATGGCAAGTATGTCTGGGTAGACTTTGAGCGTGTAGACAGCAGCAATGTGTCACAGTATGGGAAAATCGAGTAGGGAAGAGGACTCTTCTCGTGTGCATAAAAGGGGACGCTTTAAGCGTCCCTGTAGTCTGTCACGCGCTTTGTCTTTTTCTCGCTGCGCGGCAGGGTCTCGACCGGCACGACAGTGACTTTGGGCGTGACGCCGATGCGGGATTTGAACAGTTCTTTTATCTTCTGTGCAGTGGTTTCAAAGTTGACACGGCCCTCTGCCTCGACCGTCAGAATCATGATGTCGCGGTTCTTCTCGTCATCGTGTGCCAGCGTGACCGTGTACTCGCTTGCCACGCCGTCAACATTCTGTAACAAATCTTCGATCTGGCTTGGGAACATGTTGACGCCGTGCACTTTGAACATGTCATCGCTCCTGCCGCGGATGATGTCAATCCGTGGATAACTGCTGCCACACGAACACTTTTCAGGGATAATTCTGGAAATATCGTGTGTGCGGAACCGAATGAGCGGTGCGCCCTCTTTGACGAGTGTGGTGATGACAATCTCGCCCTCCTCTCCGTCGGGAACAGGTTTTCCAGTCTTAGGATCAATAATTTCGATGTAAATGTAATCGTCCCAATAGTGGATTCCGTTTTCTTTCTCACAATTGATGCCGATACCGGGACCATAGATTTCCGTGAGTCCATAGATATCATAAAGTTCGATACCAAGCTCCTTGCGGATATAGCTTCGCATCTTTTCGCTCCACCGCTCAGAGCCAATCACGCCCTTTTTCAGGTGAATCTGGTTTTTTAAGCCGCGCTTGTTGATTTCCTCTGCGAGCAGGAGCGCGTAGGAGGATGTGGCGGTAATGACGGTTGACTTTAAGTCAATCATCATTTGCAGCTGCTTGTCTGTATTGCCGGGACCCATGGGAATTGCCATCGCGCCAAGCTTTTCACATCCTGTCTGGAAACCGATGCCTGCTGTCCACAGACCGTAGCCGGGTGTAATCTGGATGCGGTCCTTGCTGGTGATGCCTGCTGTCTCATAGCAGCGGGCAAACATAACCGCCCAGTCATCGACATCCTTTGCGGTGTAGGGAATAATGACGGGTTTTCCCGTAGTGCCGGAGGAAGAATGGATGCGTACCACTTCCTCGTCGGGCACGGCCTGTATGCCCAGCGGATAGGCATTGCGCAGGTCATCCTTGCTGGAAAAAGGGAGCGCCTCAAAGTCCTCCTGACTCTGAATGCCCGAAATGCCAAGCTCCTTGTAGATTTTTCCATAATAGCTGTCGGTTTTGATTAACCGCTGAATCTGGGTGTTAATCTGTGATCGTTGTGTTTCATTTAATTGCATGATATAAAATCCTCCTGTTTTAGATTCATATTTTATTGTTTGGATGCCGCGTGTGCAATCCCTGCAAGAAACGCCTTTTTATTGGTTTCCACAAATTTTTGCGGGACTCTGTTTTCGATTTCCTGCAACAGTGCATCGCTCGAAAGACCTAGCCACCCGGTTCCGGCGGCTGCGCCTAGGATTGCTACATTAAAGTAGCGCGAAGAGCCAAAGGGGGCACAGATGGACTCGGCATCAATCACAAGGCAGGTGCATTTTGTTTTGAGATATGCGAGCAGTTCTGTTCCGTCATAACCCGTATCGCAGAGTGACTCCGTAGTTGGTTTTACCGGATTGCTGTTGACGATGACAGCGCCATCTTTTTTCAGATACGAGAGGTTTCGGACGGCCTCGGCGGGTTCAAAGGCGAGCAGGAGGTCGGCGCTTCCTTTTGGAATTAACGGGGAGAAGGCATGACCGCCAATGCGCACATGGCTTGTGACAGAGCCGCCGCGCTGTGCCATGCCGATGGTCTCGGCAGAGTGCACGGTGTTGCCGCAGTTCATGGCAGCCGCTGCAATTAGTTTTGACGCGAGGACGGTTCCCTGACCGCCCACACCGCAGATTAGGATATCTTTATTCATTATGGTTACCCCTTTCTTTGTATACGATAGCCGATACCGGGCAGATTTGGCTGCACAGTCCGCAGCCGGTGCAGAGTGATTCGTCGATGGCGACGTTTCCATCCACGGTAATCAGTGCAGGGCATCCGATTTCGCGGATGCATTTTTTACACTGGATACATTTGTCGGACAGCGTCATTTTCCTAGTGGGTTTGCTGACAGCGATGCAGGGTGATTTGAAAATAATCGCCTTCACGCCGGGCAGTGCGGCACATTCCTTGACGGTATGCACTGCCTTGTCAAACTCCAGTGGGTCAACGACCTCAATTTTCTTTATGCCCATTCCTTCCAGAATGCGGACAATGCTCACCTTGTCAACGACATTTCCCATCATATTGCGCCCTGTACCGGGGTGTGGCTGGTGCCCTGTCATGGCGGTGGTGGAATTGTCCAGCACGCACAAAATCATGTCGGCTTCATTGTAGATGGCATTGACTACGCCTGTCATGCCGGATGCAAAGAAAGTGGAATCCCCGACAAAGGCGAAGCATACGCCGTCGGGGTCTGTCCAGTGGAAGCCCTGCGCCATGGTGATGCCTGCGCCCATGCACAGGCAGGTGTCAACCATGTCGAGCGGCATGGCGTTTCCGAGGGTGTAGCAGCCGATGTCTCCGCAGAAATAGCTGGTTTTGTCCGGCAGTTCCTGCAGGGCTTTCTTCACGGCATAAAAGGAGGCGCGGTGTGGACAGCCTGCGCACAGGACAGGCGGACGCATGGGAAGTGACGGCATGTCGGACAGGTCGATGCCGGTTTCCTTTGGCGCGGTTCCTAGGAAGCTGCTCAGGATTTCAGCTGCAAAGTCTGCCGAATTTTCTCCGCTGGGACTGACATGCCCGGTGAGCTTGCCATATACTTTGACAGAGAGCTGGTTTGCGCCGATTACTTTCAGGAGAGCATTTTCTATGTAGGGGCTAAGCTCCTCGATGCAGAGCACTTCCTCCACCCCCTCAAGCGCCTTTAGGACAAAAGCCTCTGGAAACGGGTAGGGGGTCGCAATTTTGCAGAGCCGGATATCCTCATAGTCTTTTAAGTATTCCTTTACATACGCATAGCTGACACCGGATGTAAAGACAGCCTTTTTGCTGTTTCCAGTCATAACATTCCTGTCATAATGAGAGAAGTCCCTGCCAATCTCGGGATTGCGCTTCTCGATCATGGCGTGATTGGCAAAGGAGAGGCGCGGAAAGATAACCCATTTTTGGGTGTCTTTTACAAATCCTTCATAGGGATGCGGCGTGTAAAGCTGAGCTGTGATGTCAATGGAAGCATACGCATGGCAGATGCGTGTCGTCGGTCTGAAGAGGACAGGCGTTTTGTATTTTTCAGCGTATGCAAAAGCATCCTGTACCATTTGATAGGCTTCCTCCGGCGAAGCGGGGTCAAAGACAGGGATTCGGCAAAATTCTGCAAACATTCGGGTATCCTGTTCGGTCTGGGATGAGATAGGACCGGGGTCGTCCGCGGAGACAATGACCATGCCGCCCTTGACGCCTACATAGGCAAGGGACATGATGGGGTCGGATGCGACATTTAAACCGACCTGTTTCATGGTGACAAGTGTTCTGGCACCCGCGTAGGCGGCGCTCGCCGCAACTTCCATGGCGGCTTTCTCATTGACCGACCACTCGAGATGAAGTCCGTCATGCGGATACTTTTGAATGGTCTCTATAATCTCAGACGACGGCGTGCCGGGATAACCTGAGACGACGTTGACGCCGGCAGCGAGCGCGCCAAGTGCAATCGCACCGTTGCCCATTACGTATTCTTTTTTCATAGTTTATACCTCGTAGTTATTGTTGGTAGTGTCAAATCTACCTCTATGTTTTTTATTACAAACCCCATATTTTCAAGGATTACACCATTTTTTCAAAAGA
>VSNR01000077.1 GCA_009774345.1 Lachnospiraceae bacterium
GTATCTATTAGCAATATCTATTATCCAATATCTGTTCTAATTTTTCTACAGATCCTTATGTCCGTATGTGTCAATTCCGTGCTGCCGCAGCTTCCTGTTCATAGACTTATGCAAATGGATTCTCTGTCGGATACGGCAGGGACTTTGGCTGGTTGTAGTTTAAATCCTCAACTGGCACGCCGATATACTTGAATACCTCAAACAATGCCTTTCCAAAGTGTCCAAACGCAACTGCTCCATGATGGGGATAGTTCTTCTCAATCAATACATGGCGGTAGAAGCGCTGCATCTCAGGGATTGCGAACACGCCGATGCTTCCGAAGGACTTTGTCGCTACAGGAAGGACTTCGCCCTGCGCAATGTAAGCGCGTAGCTTGCAGTCTGCTGTAGACTGTAAGCGGTAGAATGTGATATCGCCCGGAATAATATCGCCTTCGAGTGTGCCCTGTGTAACTTCCTCTGGCAGTGCCCTTGCCATAATCATCTGGTATTTCATGCTGCAAAAGCTAAGCTTCTTGGTATTTGTATTTCCGCAGTGGAATCCCATAAATGTATCATTGTGTGTATAATTGAACTGATTCTTGATCGACTCATTGTACATATCCGCTGGCACCGTGTTGTTGATATCCAGAAGCGTCACTGCATCCTGACTCACACAGGTACCAATGAACTCACTCAGACAGCCATAAATATCAACCTCGCAGGATACAGGAATCCCCATGCCTGTCAGACGGCTGTTTACATAGCAGGGAACAAAACCAAACTGTGTCTGGAATGCAGGCCAGCACTTTCCGGCAATCGCTACATATTTGCGGTATCCTCTATGCGCCTCAACCCAGTCAAGCAGCGTCAGCTCATACTGTGCAAGTTTGGGAAGCACTTCAGGCTTCATATTGCCCTCGCCAAGCTCTTCCTCCATCTCCTTCACCTTTGCCGGGATTCTCTCATCTCCCTCATGCTTCTTGAAGGCTTCAAACAGATCAAGCTCTGAGTTCTCCTCAATCTCAACGCCAATGTTGTAAAGCTGCTTAATCGGCGCATTGCACGCAAGGAAATTAAGGGGTCTTGGACCAAAGGAGATAATCTTTAAGTCTGAGAGTCCAACGACCGCCCTTGCAATCGGCAGAAACTCATGGAGCATATCCGCACATTCCTCTGCTGTCCCCACTGGATATTCAGGAATATATGCCTTGATATTACGCAGCTTGAGATTGTAGCTTGCATTTAACATGCCGCAGTATGCGTCCCCGCGCCCGCCGACAAGGTTGGTCTGTGTCTCTTCCGCCGCCGCAATAAACATCGCAGGTCCATCAAAATGCTTTGCGAGCAATGTCTCTGAAATCTCTGGACCAAAGTTGCCAAGATATACACAGAGTGCATTACAGCCAGCCTTCTTGATATCCTCAAGCGCCTGTACCATATGAATCTCACTCTCCACAATGCAGACCGGACATTCATAGATCCCGTCCATGCCATACTTGTCCGCATATGCCTTGACCAGTGCCTTTCTCCTGTCTACAGACAAACTCTCTGGAAAACAGTCACGGCTCACTGCCACAATGCCTACTTTTACCTGTGGTAAATTGTTCATTTTAAAAATCCTCCTTTATCTCATCACTGTCATGCCATATTTTGACTGTTTCAGCGTTTCTGAAAGCATCCATACACTGGCCAACCCACATTATTCTGAAAACAGTCCTGTTATCTGCCGTGTTTGTGCTCGTGCACGCACATCAACTATCTTCATGATAGTGGGTGTCACAATAAAAATCAAGCAAATCTTTGAATATATTTTATTTTCGTCAAAATACAATAAATACCCTTATTTTTTCTAGTAAAAATTCACAGTGCATTCCCCATCTAGTGTTTCCAGAGATTTCCCGTGCCCGGGCAACAATCCACTTGCTTTTTCGTCATAAAAACGATATACTGATATTAGTATCAACCTGCTATCTTTGTATCAATGGAGGACGCTATGGCAACCATAAAAGATATTGCGGCACTTGCCGGAGTTTCCCGCGGAACTGTTGACCGGGTACTCAACAACCGGGGTTCTGTCAATCCCGCTACCGCCGAAAAAATTAACGAAATTGCAAAAGCACTCGACTACAAACCAAACAAAGCCGGGCTGGCACTTGCCGCTCAAAAAAAGAAGCTGAAGCTAGGTGTCATTCTGTTCTCCACGGACAACCCTTTTTTTGCTGACGTGCTGCAAGGCGTCCATAAAAAGGCAGAGGACTTAGCCGGCTATAATTGTTCTGTTCTCGTGAAACAAATTCCAATCAATGTGGATGCCCAGTTAAGCGCCATTGATGAACTGCTGCGCGAGGAGGTAAATGGCATTGCCATCGCGCCGCAGAATGACGGGCGCATCCGCACGCGCATCAATGAATTGTCGAAGCAGGGAATCCCTGTCGTGACTTTCAATACGGACATTGAAAATTCTGCCCGCATTGCCTATGTCGGAAGCAACTACACCAAGAGTGGAAGGACCGCCGCCGGACTGCTGCGGCTGATGACGCACGGCGATGTTCTGATCGGAATTATCACTGGCTCCTCCGAAATCCTCTGCCACACAGAACGCATTGCAGGATTTACGGATGCCTTAAAGCCTTGTCAGAAACACATGCAGATCGTGTCCATTGCAGAGACACAGGACGATGAGATTGAAAGTTATGAGCAGACCCTGCGCCTCTTAAAAGAGCATCCCAAGACCAACGCGCTGTTTTTTGCTGCCGGCGGCGTCTACGGCGGCTGCCGCGCCATCAGCTCGCTGGGACTTGCCGGAAAACTGTGCGTGATTGCCTTCGACAAAGCAGACACAACAGAACAGTTTCTTCGGGATGGCGTGCTGTCTGCCGTCATCTGCCAGCAGCCGCGCACCCAAGGCCAGAAACCGCTAGACCTGCTCTTTCGCTACCTTACCTCCGGCGAACTCCCAGACAAAGAGTACCATTATACGGCGGTGGATATTCGTATATTAGAGAATATTTAAGACCCGTTTGACTACCGAAACTCCGTCATATTCGGCCGGAAGCGCAGTGGGAGCATATTCATCTGCAATTTGGGATTGATGCGTGACTCGATGGCAATGCTGTCACAAAAACGCTTGAACAGCTCTTGGTATGCCGCCTCGGCTTCGGCGTACACGATGCTGTCCTCAGAAAGCGCTGCGCCCTGCATGAGATACCACTTCTTATAGCTGGCATGCAGCCCAAATGTCTGCGTGTTCTCATCATAGATCACAAAATTATCCGCGGGCAGGCGGTCGGCAAAGTGCGGCATCAGAAATGGCAGGACATGATGCTTTGCGTTGATTTTTGCATAGAGTATACCGTTTTGCAGCTCTGCAAAGCGCGAAAACTGTTTGAGATGGCACAGCTCATTTTCAGATGCTCTCGCACACCGAAAGGCGCGCTGCACGCAATCCTCCTGCAAACGGTCTGTGATCTGTCTGTCGCGCAGCCTCAGGCCAAGAACGACCGTGTGATATACCGCATCCGCCTTATCTTCAAAATCAGAGACCATTGCCATGCTGATTCTGTACCATGTGTCGTTTCCAAGCTGCCTTACAATGGTGTCTGTCACTTTTGCTGCCTTCTCATGATCTGTCTGTATCGGCTTATACTGCGTAAAAAATCGCTGCGTCACTGGCTCCTTCACCGCAAGATGAATGCTCTCATGGTGCTCTATCCCCATTTCTTTTTTATACTGGTAGGCCTCATAAATGCCTGAGAGAATCCCTTCCATGCTGTCCTCACAGATTAAAACATATTCTTCCATTAATTCGATCCTCCAAACAACACTGCATTCTCCTGCGCGTCATCAAACAGCGACAGCTGTCTATAAGTCACACCATCCCTGTCAAACGGCAATTTCTCATGCTCCGCCAGCAGATTTCTTGTGATGTAGTCCTCCTCTAGTCTGGTGCGGTACATCATCTTTCCATTGCAGGTAATAAAATACAGCGCACGTTTCAGAACCACACCAATTTTTTTGAGATGGTCAAAATTCAGCGGCCCGCTCTTTCGCGCCTTACAAATGCGCTGGGCGCTCTTTACACCGATGCCGGGCACGCGCAGAAGCATCTGGTAATCTGCCCGGTTGATCTCCACTGGAAACTGCTCTAAGTGCTGCAATGCCCAGTCACATTTGGGGTCCAGCAGCACATTAAAATTCTGGTGCTTCTCATTCAGGAGCTCCTCTACCCGGAACTGATAAAACCGCAGCAGCCAATCCGCCTGATACAGCCTGTGCTCGCGCAGAAGCGGCGATGCAGTCTGGACAGAGGGCAGTGCCTGATCTTCATTCACTCCCACATAAGCGGAATAAAACACACGTTTGATGTCAAATTTGTCATACAATCCCTCTGCGACAGACATGATCTGATAGTCGCTCTCCGGCGTCGCACCGATAATCATCTGCGTGGACTGTCCCGCCGGGACAAACGCAGGTGCATTGCGGTACTGCACAAGCTCCTGTTTCCCCTGTGTGATGCCGTTCTGAATCTGGCGCATCGGTGCAAGAATGGTCTTTCTGTGCTTATTCGGTGCAAGTTTTTCAAGTCCCTCGGCTGTGGGAAGCTCTAAATTGACGCTCATTCTGTCCGTCAAATACCCCGTCTGCTGAATCAGCACCGGGTCTGCGCCCGGGATTCCTTTGACATGCACATACCCCTGAAAGCGGTAAACTTTCCTGAGTTTGTACAATGTCTGATAGAGCAGCTCCATGGTGTAACTCGGATTATGGATAATGCCTGAGCTCAAAAACAACCCCTCAATATAATTTCTCCTGTAAAAATTCATCGTCAGCTCACAGATCTCATCCGGCGTAAAAGTCGCCCGCGGCACATCATTGCTTCTGCGGTTAATACAGTATTTGCAGTCGTAAATACACTCGTTCGACATCAGTATTTTCAGCAGCGAAATACACCTGCCATCCGCCGAAAAACTGTGACAGATACCTGCTGCCACACAGTTTCCCATATCTCTGCCGTTCCCTTTCCTGTCAACGCCAGAGCTGGTGCACGCCACATCATACTTGGCGGCGTCTGTCAGCACGGAAAGCTTCTCCATGATCGTCTGCGCGGATGCGGTATGCAGGCTGACACTCGCCCCCAACTGTGCTCTGGCATCCACATATTCCTGATTCAATAAATCCATCTCTTTATATCCCCGACTTTTGGAATTGTAAAATGTGTGAAAAATAAAACAAACATATTTTCCAAATTTATGTTTGTTTTATCTTATCACACATTTGTTCTAAATGCAATCCTTTTTATTCAGATTTCTATTCAAATTTCTATACAGATTTTTATTCAGTCTTTTTACAAATTACCAGTAATTTCCTGTCATTGCTGACCAGATACAACGCCCCTGCCTCCGCATCCATACAGACGCGGTAAAATGTACCCTCCACTCCATAAAGCGACGGATACTTCTTCATCCTTGAAAGTTCAATCTGCCGCTGTGCCAGCATATCTACACACATTGAATTGTCAAACGTCCAGTTCTCCTTCTCCAAGACTTTCTGCGCTGTCGGATAATTCATGCCTGAGAGCACATCGCAGACAATCCCGCCAAGAAACACAGACAATGTATCTGTCAACACCCGCCAATCCTTGATCGAATTGGCTTCATTCCAACAATAAACAGGCGGGTCCTCCTTCTCAAGATCTTTCTCACAGATTCCATACGTCAGACAGCCCACACCGTAATCACTGGCAATCTGCAAGTAATTTGGCATGTGCTCTCCCCACTGCTCCCGCGGAATCTTTGAGAACTGATAGTATTCATCCTCCTCATACTCCTCTGGGTTTTCCTCCCAGTACTCCTCATCATCTGCTATCCGCTCCTCGATATCTTCATAGAAAAAGTACGGTTCGCCCGTCCAGAGATCGGACGTTTCAAACAATGGCTGGTCTGCTGCCAGACGCAGAAATTCATCCAGCAGTGCGGGCATCTGTACCTCCCACAACTCCCCTGCTGCCGGCTTGCTACAGCCAAGCATTCTGATCATATCAATTGCCGATGCATCATATTGAACTGCCATATTTTATTCCTCCTATTTTTTCAGGGCGCGGTCTATCCGCTGATGCAGATCCTCACCTTTGAACGGTTTGAGCACATAGTCGTATATTCCCAGCTTGGATGTCTCCACAACTGCTGTCTTGTCTTGTTTTGATGTGAGCATAATTACTGGAATATCCGTGCATCTGTCCATCTGGCGGATTTCTCTTAGTGTTTCGATGCCGTCCTTTTGTGCCATCTGGATATCTAAGAGTATCAGATCCGGCTTCTCGCGTTTTAGATATTGCAGGGCGCGGGCACCGGAATTGACCGGAATCACCTCATACGCCCTTTTCAATTCCTGCTCGATCGCCGCAAGGCTGATACTGTTGTCATCCACCGCCAATATTCGCATTTTTTCCATTTTACATGTCCCCCTTACCATTTCATTTCGAGCAGCTTACGAAGCATCTGCTCTGCCGCCTCATCTTCGTATAATTTTAACTGCCCCTGAATATCTCTTAATTTAGATACAATCCCGGGCGCTAACTGGCATTGCAGCAGTTCTTCAATAATATGCGCGCATTCCTTCGCGCGAAAATTCTCCAAATGCTCCAGCGCCTGCTTGATTTCACCCGCAAACGCCTCATATGTAATCGTGCGCGCCTTCCCGTCTGCATCTTGTGATTTGCGCGCGTGTTCAAGAAACTGTGTGATCTGGGAAATCTGCGCCTCATAGGCCTCAAGAAGCTGTGCTGCATGTTCGTCCACATACGCCGTATCTCCTCTGTCCACCGCATATTCCTGCGCCTTGGCGCGCTTGGAAATCCCCATCGCGCCCACATTGGCGGAGGCGCTTTTGAGTCCGTGCACCTCAATGCCATAATTTTTGTAATCCCGCTGTTCCCAGAGCTTGCGCAGCAGCACCAGTTTTCTCTTGCCATCCAGACAATACAGCTCTAAAAGCTCGAGATAATCCTCAAGTTTGCTGGAATAGCGGCTGTACACCTCCTCCATGTCAATCCCCGGAATCTGCATGGAATGATCGCTCTCTTCCTCCTCAGCAAACACGCCCTCTATCCGCCTCTCCTCCGATATCCACCGAAGCAGTGCGGTATGTAAGGACCGCCTGTCAAGCGGCTTTGTGATAAAGTCCTGAAAACCATTTTCCAGAAACGTTTCCCGAACTCCCTCCATCGCATTTGCTGTCAAGGCAATGATCACCGGGCGTCTGCCATTTTCACCACACTCATTGCGAATGATGTGAACCGCCTCGATTCCGTCCATTTCCGGCATCATATGATCCATGAAAATAATATCATAACATGTGCTGCGCACAAGTTCAATCGCCGCTGGCCCACTGTCTGCCTCCTCTATCACAAAGCCATAAGACTGCAAAAACATCTCTGCAACTTTTCTGTTGATTCGGTTGTCATCCACCACCAGCACCCGGCAGTCTTTGACTGTAAATGGATTCAGTGCCTCCTCCTTCTGCGCCTCTGCCACTGGCACCGTCGAAAGCGGTCTCTTATCCATAATCTTCTGCGGTATTTCCACCGTAAAAGTTGTCCCCTCACCATACACACTCTCTACATGAATCGTTCCCTGCATCAGCTCGACCAGACGTTTTGTGATGGACAGGCCAAGCCCTGTTCCCTCCACGGCGCGGTTTCTTTTGGAATCCACCTGTTTAAAGTTGTCAAAAATCTCTTCCAGATTCTCCTCTTTGATGCCGCATCCTGTATCCTCAATCCGAAAGGAAAGCATCGCCATATCGTCTGTGCCGCACTGCTTTGCAGTGACTGAAAACGCGACAAAACCCTTTTTGGTAAACTTCAGCGCATTGTTCAGAATATTGATCAATATCTGTTTGATCCTGCCTTCGTCCCCCAGATAGCGGCATGGAATTGACGTATCATACTGCTTTTTGAGGCAGAGTCCCCGCTGTGATGCCACAACCTCCATCATCGACAGCACTTCCTCGGAGAGCGCACTCACATGATAGGGAGACAGCACCAGCTCCATTTTACCGGCCTCCACCTTGGACAAATCCAGAATGTCATTGATGAGCGCCAGCAGATTGCGCGAAGCGGATTTGATGTCACAGGCATATTCATATACTTTACGCCCGCGGCTCTCCTCCATGATGATATCACTCAGCCCCACGATCGCATTCATCGGCGTGCGGATCTCATGAGACATATTTGCCAGAAAAGCGCTCTTTGCAATATTGGCCTGCTCTGCCTGTTCCCGCACACGCTTGATTTCTTCAATATAATGAATCGTCTCCGTCACATCAAACAGGAGTACGACATAGCCTTTATTTTTGCCAAACTCATCCAGAATGGATTCCACATGCCCCTCATAAAAACGGTCATGGAGGCAAAATTCCCGCTTTTCCTCCCCGCACAGCAGATCTTTGGGAAATCCTCTCAAGAGCTCTATCGGTTTCCCGATCATGCGGTTGTCCAAATCCCTGAAAATCCCTGCCGCCGCCGGATTATAATTGGTAATCTGCTGCTGCTCGTCCAGCGCGATCACACCGTCGCTCAAGCTGTTGAGCAGAATCCCAAACGCCAGACTGCTAAAATCATACACTTTGCGAATCCAGATCAAAATCACCACGGTGGAAAGCACCACCCCCAGAACGAACGGGGTCGGATCATAGGCGCGTGTCAGCTTCGCCGCATAGGAATACAGAGCTGCCACTGGCAGAAAGGAGAGCACAAGAATCAGTCTGCATCTCCTGTCAGCAGCATATTCCGGTTTCCTGATACAGACGCGAATCAGCGCGTACAGAGACAGAACATAGGGGATGATTGTCCCGCACACCATAAATATCCAGTAGCCCAATCCATATTCCAGTCTCAGATACCCTTGTCCGTCTGGCGTTTCCAGCCATTGTATACTGGTGTAATACAGATTATGTATATCACAAGTGAAAATAAGACCCATGATAAAGACATCAACTATTTTCAGCGCCCCTAATAACTTTTTAGGCGCTTTCTCATAACAATAGCTGAACATGAAATGACAATAACTGATGGGGATGGTCAAAGACCCCAGATACTGCATCTTGACAGACACCATCGCAGCCTCCAGCGTAGGCGCTGTGAGCTCTAATAAATAACCTGCATTCTGTACCAATGCACCCAGCAAAAAATACTGCATCAGCTTCTGCTCTCTCGAGCCGTCTCCCCGAAGCAGAAGCATCAATGCAAATACGATAAAACCTATTCCTAATAATCCAATACCCACAAATACAGCATTCATCATTTCATCACCACATACAATGATTTTATATATATTTATGATATCAGGAATCTTTGTGTTTGTCTATCCTGCTTCCTTTTATTCTGCTGTATTTGTCCTTGGCCCTACAAAGTATGATGTGATCATCCGCTGCACACGCTCTGGATACATCAACAGTTGATACGTATACCCCGTAGGTCCGATACGGTCCACTGTCTTGATTCCCAGTTCCTGTCCTTGCTTTGTCTGAATTTTCACATATCCTCCCTGACCTTCCTGCTCTACAGTTAACCCTGCCTCCACCAGATAATTCCAAATGATCGTGTTGGTAGCTTTCCTGACATTGGATACACTGCAAATCAGGTTCAGCTGCTCCTTAATATCTGTGATATAGTAGTAATCTGCATAGGGAAATTGCGCCACATCTTCCTGATTGAGATAAAACGGTGCTTTTCGTCCTTTTTTTGCGCCAGAGGACAAAACCGGTACGGACGCCGCCTCCTCATCCGCCTGTGTGCTCAGCACCACACCGGGATTCTCTACCATAAACGACGTGATCTCCGCCAGAAACCGTTCGCCGTACTTGCTGTACTTATTTGCGCCGACGCCGGATACCATGAGCATCTCCTGCTGGTCGCCCGGTATTCTGACACACATGTCAATCAGTGTCTTGTCACTGAAGATGATATACGGCGGCAGCGCCTCCTCCTTTGCAATGCCAAGCCTAAGCTGGCGCAGGCGCTCAAACAGCCTGTAACCCGCACTGGTGAGCACGTCCGTACTCTTCGCCTTCTTCCTGCCGGCAGCCTCCTCCCGTTCCTTTGCCCTCCTGACAAGGATATGTGTACTCTCATCCTTGAGTGCACGGATATCGCCCATCTGGAGCACGCTGTACTCCCCGCCAGTCTGAATCACATAGCCCTCTGTAATCATATGATCGATCAGGAGCCGGATCTCCTTCTCGCTGCGGTGTTCCAAAACGCCGTAGGATTTGTATGCATCGGCGCCGACTTCTCTGATTCTGGCACGCTTTGCGCCTGTCAGCGTCCCAGTGACAATATTCATCCCATATCTGCCCTTCGTCTCTGCAAGACAGTTAATGACCCACTTTGCCTCCATTGTCATGTCCAGCTCATCATACTCCTGATGGCAGTTCCCGCAATTGTCACATGGGGCAGACACCTTTTCCCCGAAATATTCCAGAATATAATTGCGAAGGCACTCCGTGGTCTTACAATACCCATCCATCACATGGAGGCGATGACTGTCGCGCTGCCTGACCAGATCAATATCTTCTGCTGCCATGCCCTCAAACTCCTTGTTTTCCAGCAGAAATTTATCAATCATCACATCCTGAGCCGCATACAGCAGAATACACTGTGCCGTCCCGCCGTCCCGCCCTGCGCGCCCTGCCTCCTGATAATAATTCTCCATGCTCTGGGGCATGTTATAGTGGATCACAAACCGGACATTGGACTTGTCAATCCCCATGCCAAACGCATTTGTCGCAATGACCACCTGCACTCTGTCGTAAATAAAATTCTCCTGATTTTTCTTCCGTGTCTCATTGTCAATTCCCGCATGATACCGTGTCACAGAAACGCCGTCCCTGGAAAGCTTCTCGTACAGCATATCCACATTTTTGCGGGTTGCACAATAGATAATTCCGCTCTCATCCGCATGATTTTTGAGATATTCTATCACAAAATCATCCTTGTGCCGCCCAGAGACATGCTCCACGCTGTAATACAGATTTTCCCGGTCAAAACCCGTGACGATGACGCGCGGATTCCTCAGCTTGAGGATGCACTCAATATCGTTCTTAACCTCCTTTGTGGCAGTCGCTGTAAATGCACTCACAATCGGGCGGACAGGCAGCCAGTCTATAAATTCAACAATTTTCAGATAGCTCGGTCTGAAATCCTGCCCCCACTGTGAGATGCAGTGCGCCTCATCGACTGTGACCATCGAGATCTGCCCAGAACGGGCAAACTGCATAAATAAAGCGCTCTCCAAGCGCTCCGGGGCAACATAGATAATCTTATACCTGCCCTCCATGGCAAACCGCATCGCCTTGGCAATCTGCGTCTCTGTGAGCGCTGAATTGATAAATGCGGCGTGGACGCCCGCCTCATTTAAGGATTTGACCTGATCCTGCATCAGCGAGATCAGCGGTGAAACCACGAGCGTGATACCGGGCAGCATCAGCGCCGGAACCTGATAACAGATAGATTTGCCCGCACCTGTTGGCATGATCGCCAGCGCATCCTCACCTGACAGGATGGACTCGATGATCACCTCCTGCCCCTCTCTGAACGAATCATAGCCAAAATATGTCTTTAGTATTTCTGTTGCTTTCATTGAATCTCCTTCCAACGGCTTTGTAATAGAAAATTATAGCACGTTGGAGGGCGATTGACAATACTCCCGATAGGTTCCTTTGGTGTCGCGCTTCACTTCATACAAGGCTTCGTCCGCATGACGCAAAAGTTCAGCAATCTCCGCATCCGCATTGTCCGTCCACGCATAGCCCGCGGAAGCGCTGATTGCCCTTGACTCCGTATCTGAGAGCAGGATCTGGTTCTGTGCGAGCTGTTCATAAAAATCATGCAACAAGCCATCAATCTCCCCGCGGTCTGCACAGCCAAAGATCATCATGCTAAATTCATCCCCGGAACGTCTCGCCGCCAGAAAATGCTCCTCGGGCATTGCGCTCATCACGGAAGAAAAGCTTTGCAGATACCGGTCTCCTGCATCATGTCCATACGTGTCATTGATGCCCTTGAAATAATCCAGATCCAGCATGACAAGCGCGCATACTTCCCCGTCTTGGCACTTTTGCAGCGTCTCCTGTGCGAGCTGCCGGAAATGCTGGTATTTGTAAAGTCCGGTGAGTGGATCGTGCGTGTTCTCATACCGCATCCTGTTTTTCTCCATGATGTCCTGCGTCACATCCGTAATCACGCCAAGTTTCCCCGTCGGGGACTCTGACATATGGATTTTGACAAAACGGTCGTCATGAATCTGGTACACCTCGGTCTCCCCCTCAATCGGTGACGCGGTGAGCCGCTGAATATAAGCATCAAATTTTTTTGCACTCCTGCAAAACTCCGTGACCGCGCTGTCTGAAATATCCATCAGCGCGCCAAGGCCTGACGTGACAAACACCGCATTCGCCCCGTTCTCATACTCAAAAGCCGCCAGCGGGAAACCACTCATGTCAATAATTGCGGAGATTCTGTCTGAGATATTAATAATACTCGCAACCATCGTGTTAATTCCACTGCTCAGCTCCTCAAATTCGGGGTTTCCGCCCGCAGATACAGTCGTGTCCAGATTTCCGTCTGTGATCGCGGACAAACTCTTTATAATATGGTGAATCCCGTCGATCACCTTGCGTTTGACAAGATAATTTAACAGCAGCACCACCGCAATCTCTATCACAAACAAATAAATAAAGGTCAGCAAGGTGTTCGTCAGCAGTTTTCGAACCAGCACCTCTCTGGGCAGTGCTGCACAGATCAGAGTATTCTCATACTTTTTGCTGACAACGTACATGCTTCTGCCCTCTGCCCCCGGCTTGTACGCTCCATTCATACACTCCATAAGAGAATCCAGCTGATAGTACTCCCTGCCGAAATCGCGGTCAATATCTTCTGAATGGCCCAGCACAGTACCTGTATCACAATCCACCACAAAGAGCTCCTCACCGATATCGGTAGGAAATCTTGAGAAAATATAGTCATAGGTATTTCTCGACTGCGCCTCTAGCTGTCTCTTGGGCTCAAAACCGACCTGCACAACACCCTTTCGCCCTTTCCTTGCCACACCGACATACTGCATGATCTTATCTTCTGCGGCGTTGGGCTGCGGTTCCTGTATCAGATAGGCATCCTCGTCCTCGCTGTCGAGCAGTGCCAGAAATGCCCGCGTCTGCTCATGGTCATTCATGTCAATGCCGACATACTGGGAGACCGAAGCATACACGATCATTCCGTTCTCATCTATGACATGCAGTTCATCCACATTGAGCAGATCTGCTAGATACTGCATCTTGGACACATCCATCAGCACATCCTCCTGACGGTCCATCACGTAGGCCGCCGCGCGCGCGCGTGTCAGATAATCCGCGTCCAGATTTTCGTTCAACAGCGCCAGCTCCATCCGGTTATTCTCCAAAGTATGTATCATCTGGTCTATCTTGGCCTGAAATGTCTTAAACTGCTGGTTTCTCATTGTATGACTGTTAAATAATCCATTGATAAAAAGAATCAGGAATATTGCTGCTGTCATAATGACTGCCACGTATTTTATAAATATCTTCTGCATACCACCCCGCCTTTCCTTCCGTCCTGCTCTCGTGTCTGAACAATAACCTGCTCTCTTCATTATATCATGCAAAGCAGTATGCCTTATTTCTGTTTTTTCGCAAAAAAATACTAAATTTTCGCAAAAAGCATTATATGAAAAATCCCATCCTCACAATAGCAGCCAATATTGCCGCCAATTTTATTTGAAAATGCCTGTACACTCTGCATTCCCAGTCCATGCCCCTCTCCCGACTGACTCTGAGGAAGTCCTGTCGCCGCATCTATCTGGATTTCCTCCTCGTATTCATTCTGTATGTGAATCAGCACGTGTCCATCCGCACACTCAATCTTTGCCTCCACAAGTTTATCCTTCTCGTGAAACGCACTCACGCACCGCACCGCATTCTCTAACAGGTTGGCAATCACCGCAGCAAACTCGTAGTCATTAAACGGAATCTCCCATGGAACAATTGCCGTAAGCCGCACTGTGACACCGCACTGCCGCGCTTTTTCCATCATGTGCGAAAGGATGGAGTTTGCCATCAGATTCTCGCAGTACTTGACCACCCGGTTCTCATCGGCAACTGCCTTGATATGCTCTGTCACATGGCGTATCTCATCGTAGGCGCCCTGATTTAACAGCGCGTCAATCATGCTGGAATAGTGCCGCATATCATGTCGCAGAATCTTGAGATTCTGCTCTGAGCGCTCCACCAGATAATACTGCGCCTCCAGCCCCTTGATATAGGATTCATAAAAGACATTTTTCCAGTAAATCCCAGCGCGCTCTGACTCACTCTCGAGATAGCGCAGCACGACCACATAGGCGACAAACATTGTGATGATAAACGCCAGCACCGCCGGAATATTCTGCGGATTGTCCTCAAGCTTGATCGGAAAGAACGTCAGCATGGAAAAACCGCAATAAAAAAACACGGGTATCAGGCACAGCTCCCACCAGTTTCCCTGTGTCTCTTTTTCCTGATATCTAAGCCATACACTCCTGATCCGCCCGTAAACGATAAACAAAATACTTCCATGCACTGCCAGACTGCCCAGCATGGAAATCAAATAATTCTCTGTCCACATAAACAGAATTTTCGCCGCGACCCCTCCTGCGATAACGTAGTTCGATGCGCTGAGTCCCGCAAACAAAAGTTTGCTGTTCCGGTACTTTGCAATGGACACTCCTGTAAACTGCGTCACCAGAATCTGAAAAATTGTCACCCAAAAATTGCACGCCTGACTATCTGGATAAATATTTAATTTCAGCACATTTGTAAAGCTCAGGAGCATAAATGAGCACACACAGATGCCAGCCGTCGTTCTCCTAGAATACCGGTGCACGATAAACAGATACATAAACACCATCACAAAAATATGGCTGATGGTATAGGATATATTTTCATAACACATGGACAACTCCTTATCTGTAACACTCTGAAAGAAACAGCAGATACGCCTTCTTCACATCTGCTGCCCTTGTCTTGCTGACAGGAATGTGCTTCCCGCTGTCCATCACGACTTCGCCCTGATCAAGTTTTTTCACATATTCCATATTAATGAGGAAGGATTTGTGTACCTGCACGAAGCTTTTGTCCCCGGCAATCTCCCGAATCTCCTCGTCAAACGATTTTCTGATAAAAATACTCCTGATATGCTCCCCGTCTGCCAGACTGATGCTGAGGGTTCTGGAATAATTTTCTATATATTCAATCTCCGAGTAGGGCACCCCCACTGTCCCTGCCTTTGTTTTCACGATAAACATCAGTCTGCGCCTTCCCTTGAGGGAGGACAGTGCAGAATCCATCGCCTCAAAAAAGCTCTCCTCGCTGACAGGTTTTAGCAGATAGCGCACAGCGTGGACTCCATACGCCTCCAATGCGTAATCATCAGAGGAGGTGATATAAATAATCACGCTGTCTCCTCTGGCTTTTCGAATCAGGCTGCCAATATCAATGCCTGTCCGCTCTGCCATAATCATGTCCAGTATATAAATTTCAGCCCGCTCTCCCTCTTGGATTCTGTCATATAAGGTGGCAGCATCTATATACTTATCAACCACCAAGCCAGCACTGGAAGCCGATTTTGTGTACTTTTGCAGCAATCCTTCTATATATTGTAAATCTTCGACACAATCGTCGCAGACTACGATCTTCATAAGCATGCGCCTTACTTTCCTTTTCACTTCTCACAACTTTTGACATTATATCATTAAGGCGGAAATATAGCAACCTAATTTCAATTTACTTTTATAAATCCCTTATAAACAATTTATACTTTACAAAAAAAGGAAAGGCGGTCCAAAAACCTTCCTTTCCCTTTTAATAAGGAATTGTATATTACAATACCAGTGATGGTGCCGAATAAACCCGCGCCGCAAGCTCGCTGTTGAGCATATACAGGCTGCGTGCGTCATCGCCATAAAGCTCCATCTTGGTGATCAGATCCATCGCATTTTTCTCCTCTTCTCCCTGCTCCTTGACAAACCAGTCCAGAAACTGTGTGGTGCGGAAATCTTTCTCCTCCTGCGCCACGCCATAGATCGTGTTGATCAGCGATGTCACATACCGCTCATGCGAGAGCGCCGCCTTGAGCGGGTCCATCAGGGTATCAAAGATCTTATCTGGCTTGGCGACCGCCTCGAGCGTCACTTCCTCTCCATTATTTTGCAGATACCGGTACATCAGCATCGCGTGATCCTGCTCCTCCTTCGCCTGCACTTCATACCAGTTTGCAAACCCGTCCAGTCCTTTTCTTGTATAAAAATTTGCGATATCAAGATACAGATACGCAGAATAAAACTCTTTATTGATCTGTTCATTTAATAACACTGCTACTTTTCTGTCCATATTTTCCTCCTCGCTGTATGCTCTTTGTTACCTGTTTATTATCAATGATGAAGCGGGCGCTGTCAAGTTAATTTCTGAAAATTTCATTTTCTATTTTAAATTTTGAAACTGTCACATCGAATCCATCATCGACCGAAGCAGCATAATATGATACTGCTCATCCTGAATAATCCGCTCCAGCACCGCATTCACATAATCATCTTTGATCATGCGGATATGCATGTTGTACTGGCTGATTGCCGCCTGCTCGCTCTCCAGATCTGCCTGAAGCATCTCCCCGGCCTTCTCAGGCAGTGTCAGACACTGAGGCGACCACATCCACTGCCGGCCTCCTGACTGCTTGGTGACATAGCAGACGTTTCCGCCCAGCAGATGAATCAGCTGCCCCAGTTTCTGCATATGCATCATCTCTGCCATCGCCATGCCAAGAATCGTTTTTCCCATCGAACAGCGGTCACAGAACATGCGGTTCTCATTGTTGATATACTGCATGATGGCGGACATCTCGGACACCATTCCGCAGTAACTGATACTGAGAAGCTCCGCATACAATTGATTTTTCTCCCGCACTTGGAGCGGCGGGTAGGGCAAATCCATCATCGCCGGCTTGACGCCTGAGAAATCACATCCACTCGTAATCTTATTCATCTTTTCCTCCATAAATACACACCTTGATCTGCACAATTCTTCTTACTACCCAATATATTAAATAGATCACACATCCATGCATTTATTTTCATGCGCTGAAACTGACCTGATGAATATTATGAAAATTGTGTATTTTCATCCTGACACTTTTTGTGTATAGTGATGTTTATTGCAAACTACTAGAAAGGATGTACCCGCTATGAAGAAAATAGCCCTGATCAATGACCTGTCCGGCTTTGGAAAATGCTCGCTCACCGCGGCAATTCCTGTGATTTCTGTGCTTGGGATACAGGCATGTCCGCTGCCGACCGCTATCCTGTCCGCACAGACAGGATTTCCAAGCTACTACTGCGATGACTATACCGACCGCATGAACTACTTTACAGACGAGTGGAAAAACATGCAGGAAACCTTTGACGGCATCTACTCAGGATATCTTGGAAGTGCTGCGCAGATGCACAATGTCCTGTATTTTCTCGAAAACTTCCACACAGAGGACACCCTCTATCTCGCAGACCCTGTCATGGGCGACAACGGTCAGCGTATCCGCATCTTTACAGACGAACTCTTAGAGAGCATGAAGGAACTGACCCGGCATGCAGGCGTCATCACGCCAAACCTGACAGAACTGTGCCTCCTCGCCGGGGTGGATTACGATGTACTGACAAGCCATGCATCAAAGGACAGCTACCTGTCTTATATAGAAGAGACAGCGCGCAGGCTCCTGCCAAGAGCACACACAAGCCAGACCATTGTGATTACAGGCATTGTCCGCAGACAGCCCACACAGTCCTTTGTGGGAAATCTCGCCGTCACGCCAGAGAGCCGTTATTATCTGGAAACGCCCTATATGGGTGAAAGCTTTTCCGGCACGGGCGACCTGTTTGCCTCCGTGATTATGGGCAGTCTGGTCAATGGACTGTCCGTTGAAGATGCGATGGATAAGGCAGTCCGCTTTCTGTCACCTGCCATCGAGGAGGCATCAAGGGACAACATTCCCAGAGACCATGGTATTTCTTTTGAGAAATATCTGCATCTATTATTATGAAAATATCTCATGAAAGGAACGATACAATGACGACACGCACGCTGCCCAGAACGGGCGAAAAACGAACCAGCAAACTGAAATACCAAATCCTCACAGGGCTTATGGCAGCAATGATCACCCTCATGACCGCCTATCTCTGTCATATTCCTACTGGAATCAACGGCGGATACATCCATCTTGGCGACGCGGTCATCTACCTTGCCGCCGCGCTGCTCCCCACACCTTACGCGCTGGCAGCAGCAGCCATCGGCGGCGGACTCGCAGATCTGCTGACTGCTCCGCTTTGGCTCCCTGCCACGATCGTTATCAAGATGCTGATCGCGCTCCCATTTACCTGTAAGTCCGCCAAAATCATTATACCGCGCAACATCGCTGCCGCTGTCATTGCCTGCGCAGTCACAGTTATCGGCTACTTCGCTGCCGAGTACCTGATCTTTGGCACATGGGCAGCACTCGCCGCCTCCATCTCCGGCAATCTGATACAATCCGGCGGCAGCGCTGTCGTGTTCATCATCATTGGGCTTGCGCTCGACAAGACCCGCCTGAAAACCAAACTGATATGAGGAAGTCACATTCTGCTCCACAGATAGCTGTACGCCTGTGTTCTGGCAGCAAAACGCGCTGTCTTTAACAATTCCCTCAGCTCCGCCTTGGTGTACCAGCCCGGCTCAATCTCCTCCATGGTGGAAGTGCTCGGCTTAAAGCTGCCGCGCGCTTTCCCCACCACGCAGACATTGATCTCATTGCTAAAACCAACCGCGCTGTAGCTGGGGCCGATAAAGTCCTCCATCTCATACAGTTCCAGTCCTGTCTCCTCCCACAGCTCGCGCTTGGCGCTCTCCTCGGGCTGTTCCCCCTCATCAATCAGTCCCGCCGGGAAATTATAAACCCAGTCGCCCACCGCCATGCGAAACTCCTTGTTGATCAGAAGCTTCTCACCGCTCTCGTCCGTTGCAATGATCACGACCGAATCGGGCTTTGCGCCGTTGAGCGCCTCGATCGAATCCAGCGCCTTATTGCGGCTGATAATCTCATATATTTTCTCCTGATGGTCCACCGTCTCATACGCGACATCATAGCGCGTAATAAACTTTCCTTCCTCTCTCTTTTGAATATTTTTAAATTTCATTTGAATCTCCTCCATTTCTTTAAACACAATATACCATCTTTTTGATAAATAACTGCTTCAATCATCTTATGCTTCGATTTTTTCTACAGTAACTTTAGTATAAGGTTGACGATGACCTTTTTTCTTGCGATAGTTTTTCTTTGCTTTGTATTTGAATACAATGATTTTTTTGAACTTATCCTGCGCTTCAACCTTTGCCGTAACCTTGGCGTTCTTAACGTCGTTTCCGACTTTTACGCCCTTGTCGTCGTATAACATAACGACGTTAAAAGTAACTTCCGCGCCCACTTCCGCAGGGAGCTTTTCCACTTTGAGAACGTCGCCTTCGGAAACTTTATACTGCTTTCCGCCGTTTTCGATGATTGCGTACATTCGTTTTTACCTCCTTTCGGTCTCGCAAGCTGCTTAGG
>VSNR01000078.1 GCA_009774345.1 Lachnospiraceae bacterium
AAATATATCTGTCACCCATTTTTAATTGTATATTGAATGGCAGACACCCTGTCGCATTTCCACTAGCATTATACGTTACCAAAGTAACCCAATGCTCTTGATCGTCTTCAACTGGAACAATGTATCCTGCATCCATTTGTGCCATATTTGCATTTAAAATCTTATCTGTTATATCAAACGCTACTTCTGTCTCTTCTACAGTCCTAAAATTACCCTCGAAAACTTTCATCTTTGCATAATTTGTCTGTGCAAATGTTTCAGGATTCACTTTCAGACTGATATAAGCCTGCATTTCACTTCCCATATCAGCAACAGACGCTGTAATTTTCAAACGCCGATATGTTTTACTCCAGTCATCGTACTCTATTGCATTTTTAGCAATATTCTTTCGCTGTCCTTTATCATTTTGAGTATAAACTGTAGCATCTAACCACTTATCAGAACTTGTCACTTTCACTCTTCCAACGTAACGTATATTACTTGTATCCAGCTGATCATCATTTTTTACAATCATCTGCCAAGGCACGCTACCGCTACCACTACAGGTGGCACAACTTAAATCAAGCGTATCACTAGCTAAACTTACCTCGTATCTGTCACCATCTTCGCCGTATGCCCAAACAATTTTATCTGTAGATTTTAACGTCTCTTTTCCCTTAAATATATCCTCCACATGCACCATTGTCAGCTCTGCCGGCGTAAATGCAGATAAATCTACATCATTTAACGTTCTCTCCTCCAACGGCAGCAAAGAATAAACCTGGCTACTGCTCGTCGCATCATCCGTAAACTCCTTCGCCTTCGGATAGACGACAACCTTTGTCCCTGCGACATTTAGATTCATGCGGGTCACAACGTTTCCGTCAAACTCCGCGGCTACATAAAATGGATGCCCGCCGACCTCGATGCAGTCCTCTGGCGTCATAAACCATTTGCTGCTGGTCTCGCCGTTGTATGTGAACTGCACCTCATACGGAAAGAACGGGTTCTGCTCAGGAATATGAATCGTAAAAGCTCCATTCTCGTCAAAACGAAACTCATCCCAGCTTAGTTCTATATCTCCTTTCAATGGCTCATTGGATACACGCATCACCTTGTTTCCAGTGTTGAAAAAGACTTCTTCGAGCTCGGTTGCAAGCAACGTCTTTTCCTCTTCTGTCTCGATTTCGGTCTCTGTGGATACCACCGTCTCTGTTGTCAGTTCCGTCGAATCGGTCTCGGTCTCCGTTGTCAGTTCCGTCTCCGTCACTGCCTCTGTCGAACCCATTTCAGTCGAAGTTTCGGTTGAGGATGCTTCTGTTGAAGATACCTCTGTCGAAGCGGACTCACTTGAAGATGGTTCACTTGAGGATGCCTCAGTTGAAGCAGCTTCGCTTGAAGATACCTCGCTTGAGGACACCTCTGTTGTAGTGCCTTCGCTTGAAGATACCTCTGTTGTAGTTGTCTCACTTGGGGATACCTCGCTTGAAGTGGCTTCATTTGAAGCTGCTTCGTTTGATGACACTTCACTTGAAGCACTTTCCGTCGGAATTGGCTCGTTCGAAGCGCTTGATTCCGCCGGGCCGCTCTCTGTCGGCGCGGCTTCTGTCGAGGTCTGTTCTGCGCCGGAAGAATCCGCCGCTGTTTCCTCTGTCGGCAGCTTTTCATCAGCATTGTCTGATCCAGGCGCTTCCTCCTGCTGCGTTTCCAGCGTGGAGAAGTCTATGATCGGCACCGGCTCCTCTGCAAATGCTGGCATGTTTGGGATGATCAGCACTGCCGCCAGCAGCAATGCTATCCCACGTCTGATGGATTTCATATTTTGAAATCTCCTCCCTTCTTTTGTCAATCATTAATTTATTGGTTGCTGTATGACTCTCCAAGCACTGTCAGCTCCTGGAGGGAATATAAGCGGCATTGCCGCAGATTCCCGGATTTGAAATCAAATAGTAACATGTCATCCACCACATCGCATAACCCTGGCAGTTTTGCCAGCAGCTGTAGATTCTCATCTAGTAAGAGACCATAGCGTCCTCCTGCAGTCCCCATATATTCTGTGATAATATACGGTCCTGTCTGTGTCACATAGGTCAGATAATCCTCCCCCGGAAGCGTCTTAACCAATCTGTCGGATTTAAGGTCATAGACCTCTGGCGCGCCGTGGAGCGGAGAGGTGATCTTATATTGATCTATAACAAACGTTTCATATAAGTCTTTCTTTGGTGCTTCCTTTGTTTCTTCTGAGCGCAAGGCACCGTCCTTGGCACTGTAACAGCGCACCGTCCCGTCATACCAGATTACTTCCAGCCACGAATCCTGCTCGTCTCTGCGAAACTGCTGATCGTAGATTTGGGACGAATTGGGCAGTTCTACTTGTGCCAAGAGCTTTCCTTCTCGATCATAAAGCTGGAATCCCCGAATGCTAAACAGCATGAATGTATTTCCATCCTGACTGATGCGCGCCTCGTCATGGTGGTATCTGGCATCGTATGTCAAAAGCAGTGTTTCATTATGCGCTTCCAGCCGCATCACCTGCACAGACGGTTCATTTCGATTGCCTATCACAGCATATTCCCCCGACAGGCACACGAACTCGCACTGTTCCTGACAAGTCTCCATTGACATCTGATTTGCACCGCTGTCAAAAAAGGAAAAAGCATTGTCATCGGTCGCTGTAAGTGTGTGTGCTCCTCCTGCTGAAAAGCTGGTTATCAGCGCATGCTCTGTGTACGCTGCCTCCACTTCCTCCATCGTTTCAGGCTCCACGCGCACCAATAAGCTGCCGCTTGCAAGGTAAATTCCGTCTGCGTCTGCCTGCAAAATCAGTTTGTCTTTTGTCGTATAGCCGCCAATATACGCTGCATTCTCTACATCTAAGATTCCAAACAGGGATTCCCCGCTTTCTTGTGCAGTAAATGCAAAGTATTTCCCATAAAATCCACCCTCAAAACGTTTGTACTCCGATGTGTCATAGACGATCAGATCCTCCTCTGGATCATCCAGATCAAACACCATCAAACCACCATTCGAAAAACTCACCGCAAGCATACTTCCATCATGATTTAATGCAAAGATATCTCGCTTGGGATCTGCGAAAATATCATTTGCCGCCACACTCAGATGCTGTCCGTCAAAGCTGCGGACTGTAATCTGCTGCCCGCTCCCTGCATTGTACACAACAGCTCTGTCCTCGTCGCGATTGACCGCGGCTACCGTTTTTCGATCTGCGGACAAGGCAAGTGTCGTCGCAGTCTCCCCTGTCCACATCACCTGCTGTTTCTCTAAATCATAGCCTGTAACGCCCGTATTTCCTGCATATATTAAATACGTTTCATCAATAAATACACAATCTGAGAGTGCGCTCTCCTGCGTCGGCAGTCTGGCAATCTGGCGGCAGTCTGACAGATCGTAGACGGCAGTCTCATACGCATAGACCACTGCCGCGCGCGTTCCTTCGGGGGAGAGCACGATGTCAAAGGGTGCACCCGGCAGTTCTATCGTATCTACGCTCTTAAACCCTTCCGCCAGATCATAGACGCCCAGCGCATCCGTCAGCGCTTTCTGCGCCTGCGCTGTCACTGGCGCTTCCAGTATATTTTTCCCCATCGGTATTGCTTTCAGCGCCTGACTGACTGCCTCAGAGATATTTCCTTCTGCGAGCGCATTTGCTGAATACTCCGCCAGTGTGAGCGCTGTTTGACGGTTTTCTAGTTGTTTTAGTCCGACGAAGGTACTGCATCCGCCTGATAAAAACAGTCCCGTGAGCGCTGCTGCCGTCAAAAACATACGCTTTCTGTGCCGCACTGTCCTGTCGTCACGCACATGGAGCGTTTCAAAAGCTTCCAGCATTTCAGCCGCCGTCTGGTAGCGGTCATACGGCTGAGGCGCCATCGCTTTTTGCAGAATTTCAGAGACCGTTTTGCTGCAAATATCTGGTCCCAGCGGTACGACCTCTCTCGCATCCTGCGCGGGACGCTGCCCTGAGATCAGGTGATAGAGTGTTGCGCCAAGGCAGTAGATGTCTGAGCGGACATCGAGGAGGATTCCTTTTGTGTTTCCGCTTGATTTTTTATCAGCGTCTTTCTTGATTTCACTGCTTTTGCACAATGCATTCTCTGTACGAACGCCTTCTGCCAGCGTGTCAGTTCCTTTATCACCTTCACAAGTCGTATCCGTTTCTTGTGCATTGCGCTGATTCCCCTCAAGCTGTGTTACATTTTCTATAACGTCTTCTGGCTCCTCTTGGATTGTTTCCAATGTAATATCTTCAAGCTCATCTTGCTCCGTCTGTGTCTCGTCCGATGCAACATCCCCATCTACCTGTGTCATACACGACACAGTACCTTCAACCAGTGTCACAGCGCTATTCTCAAGTTCCGAATCAACTTCTGTACTATCTCCAACACATCCAGAGCTGGTCATACTGTACGCTGTCTTTGTTTCGCTTTCGACCGTAATATTCTCTTCTACCTGCGTTCCCTCAACGAAACCTCCAGCCGGCGAAACTGCTGTGATCTCACTGCCATCTATAGCACGGACAGTTCCTCTCTTATGAAATGTCTCGAAAAAGCTGCCCGCAGATGCTGGCTTGCTCCTGCTAATATAATCCGCACCATAGTGTTCCGGCGATGCATATCCTCTGCTGAATCCTACTTTCACCGCGCCATCTTCCCCCAGCGCCAGCGCGATGTTAAAGTCAATCAGACAAACATCCCCATTTGGTCTCAGCATGATATTTGCCGGTTTAATATCCCCGTGCAATATGCCATGCGGCGACTGATTGTGCAGATAATCCAACGCTTCCAGCAACTGACATGCCCATCCAATCATCTGTGGCTGCGAAGGGAGCTGCCCTCTTGCCAGCAGCTTGTCCAGACTCTCCCCCTCGATGTAATCCATAACGGTATAGACTACGCCATCTTCCGGCACAAAATCATATACCTGCGGAATATAAGTATGGCTTAGATTCTTGAGAATATCCACCTCACGCCGCAGTTTTTCTTCCTTGGTACGGAGGCTTCGCTTATCCGCTTTCAGAATGATTTTCTTTTTCAGCCGTACATGTTCCCCCAGGTATACGACACCACCGCCGCCCGCGCCGATCTCTTTCCCCAGTTCATATACTCCCGCTACTCTTTTGGACATTTCTGCTTACCCCTCATTTTCCCATATTCCTGATCCAGCTTGGCACGCAGCGTTCTGCCAGTCAATGTAAAGACAACAACACTCACTATTCCCAGCACACCTGCCGCTGCCATCACGGCAACTCCTCCACGAAACAACAGTTCACTTCCCGATAAGCCCCACATCCCTATGCATCCTCCCCGTCTTGACAATTTGATTCAAATCACGTACAATTTCTGTATTGTACACACAGCCGCACAAAGGAAAACTGCCGCTTTGCGGCGTGCGGCTGGCGCAACTGAACAGCAAATCTTTTTGCCATTCAGAATATAATGAATAATCGAGGTTATTATGTCTGATCTTACATTTTTCCTTACACTTCTTATCAGCACTATATTATTTGGCGCTATCATAGGCGCTTACTATGGCACTGCGGAATACCGTATCCGAACAGGTCTGCCTCTTGTCACTACAGGCTGCATCTGCCCATTCTGTAGACACAAGCTTTCCCTGTATCAACAGATCCCGATTGCTGGCTATTTTATATTAAAAGGTAACTGCCGCTTCTGCCATACCCCGATTCCTGTCCGCTATCCCTTAACGGAAAGCATCTTTCTGGGCTGGTATGTGCTTACCTACTGTGCTTTTCAACGTATGCCCTTCCTATACTTATCTTTGTGGTATCTCTTTGTCTGCACACTGCTCATCACAAGATGCCGCAGACATTTCCGCCCTCTTTTGAGGGGAATCGCTATCATGACGCTGTATCACCTTGTCATCAGCCTGTTATATACCGCCGTCTATGCCGCTTCGTATGGTCTATAATAAATACAACAAAATGCAGGATATAT
Source organism: Lachnospiraceae bacterium (assembly GCA_009774345.1). Lineage (GTDB taxonomy): Bacteria > Bacillota > Clostridia > Lachnospirales > Lachnospiraceae > COE1. The sequence continues at coordinate 5,955 of VSNR01000078.1, forward strand.
TATCTCGTTCTCCCCGCGCCAGAACCAACTGAATAATCCAGTCATTCACTGCCTCTATATCTTTCTGCGAACGCAATTTTGTGCGCAGCACATCAATGTCGTCATACCGTAGATTTTTGAACAATCCATCCGTTCCCAGCACAAGCAGATTTCCATTATGTAAAAGTCCCTCGCTCCTGTTCAGCCACAGATTCCTTGTCTTGCCTATATGATTGGACAGATACGACTTGATTTTACCATCTTTGCATGTCTGCACGACCTCATCAACCGTCAGCTGATACATCCCGTCCTCCACTATATAAATTCTGCTGTCTCCCACATGAAAGATAAAATATTTCATTCCAACGATGAGCAAAAGAGACATTGTACAGCCGATTGTAATCCGATGTCCTTCCTGATATTCACACACCAGCTCATTCAGCTCATAGAGCGTCTCTTCCATATCATCCAGCAAATCCTGCTGTGACAGCGTGTAAAACCTGTCCTCCATACCGAGAAACCAGTTCCGTACACCATCTATGACAAGTTTTGACGCCAGCTCACTCATCTCAAAGCTTCCGATACCATCACACACACATGCCACTGCAAACAGTTCACCCTTGCTGTCTGCTGTCATGCACAACGCCCTGTCCTGATTTTTCTTCCTGTAATTTCCCCTGATGCTCTGACAGCTTGACAATAATTTACTCTTCACTTTCATTTAACTCCTAACAGACCTGATAGACTATCCCATACTTTTGCGTAATCATAATCCGGTCATCCTTGTGCAAGAGATATCTGCGGTTTGGCAGCAACTCTTCATTATTTAAAAACGTATGATTCTTGGATTCTAAATCAATGATATACACGTCCTCACCCGACAGCTCAAATCTGGCATGTCTGCGTCCAATATAAGTCAATGACATATCAAAATTAAAGTCAGCACTCAGCTTGCCCGTCTTATCATAACGCCCGATGACGGCATACCCCTTATTTAAATCCAGATTAATCATATTCGGAATATTATCAACCTGTGCCCGCTCCAAACGTAATCGGAGCACACCTGAGAGCGCTTCCTCCTCCTCACTAATCTCTGTTTTATCAATATCTAAAGCAAAGTTTTGCTGCGGTTCTATCAATTTTTCTAAACTTCCAAGATTGTCTACCGCTTCTGGCATTTTGACAGAACCTGTATTGTCTTTATTATTTAGCTCACTCGGATCAAAAGATCCCTTCTTGGATTTTTTCTCACCGCCAAGCAGCCTGCCAAAAAAGTTGGGCTGTTTTTCTTTTTTCGCCGCCTTCTTATTCGATGCTTTCTCATTTTCACCAAACAGTCCTGCACTGATGGAATCTGTCAGATCCACTTTTCCAAATTCTTTACTCACATCTGGTTCTGTAGACTGCGGCTCTCTCTTCTCCTGTGCAGGAACTGACACTGGTGTCATTATTGGTGTCTGCTTAGACATCTGTACAGAAGCAGACTCTTCCTTTTTTAAATTCTCTCTCACTAAATCCGCAAACGCTGTAATCGAAGCATCCTCGCCGATTAAGCAGCGAAACAATGTTGCGATATACGCCTCGTCATCATGCAGATGCACACTCGCCACCAGATCACAGAAAAACTTTAAAACCGCCTCTTCTGTCTGTATCCTGTACCCATACGGCATATAGACATATTTGACCTTAAAATCATTCTGATCTATCATAATATAATTACGGTCAAGATAAATATTATGGAAATCAAGAAACCAGTCGGCACAATCAACATATGGCAGCAGCAGTTGATTCAGCAGCTTATTCAGTTCATTTTTCCCCATCTGCAATGTCATGTACGCCAGACGGATTCCACCCAAAATTTCATAGCGGAGCTGTATCTCGTTGTCAATGCTCACCAGGTGGATCGGCAGCAGAAACGGCGGGCAGTCATAGCGAATCACCTTGAGCGCGACTAAATCCAGCTTTTTTCTGTCCTCCACCACAACGGATGCATAATTTTTATTGGCAATCATCACTTCATTTAACATAATCTCTACCCCTGCTAAAAATATTCAAAATATCTAAGTGTCAGTACCTCGCACAAGCCCATGCGCTTCACAATGCTCTTTCCTTTATAAAACGGCATGGCATCCTCATATGCAGCCTCAATCACAACCTTATTCTCCGCATTGATATAGCCCCATTCACCGCCTTTTTTCACTGCGGCAACACTGTTGGAAAACGAATGGGCATCTTCATATTGATAGTCAATAACCGTCTCACTCACACCATCTGTAAAGCCCCACCTGCCATTTTTGTCCGCCACGGCAAGCAGCCCGCCTTCCATGCCTTTTGCATCCGCATAATGGTGTTCGCCAAGCGGTGTTCCCGACTCATTGATAATAAAATACCCTGATGCATCCTTGACAACTGCATAACCTGATGCAAAGGCTTCATTGCGGCTGTTGCGCACGACATCATCATAAATGAACTCTGAAACGACTTCACCGTCGCTTTTGATCAAGGCCCATTTATCCTTCTGCTTCACAAAGCACAGTCCATTGGCACTCATGACAGCATCGTCATAAACAGCGTCTGTCACTGCCTGAAAAGTGTTGGTATATATGCCATATTTGCCGTTCTTTTTGCCAATGATACGTGAACCTGACATTCCTGTCACTTTCTCAAGCCCCAGCTTGTCTATCGCGTACCAGTCCCCAATACTGTCAATCAGCGTGTACACACCTTTGATCTTAACGACTGCATACTTCCCCGAAAAGGGCAGCGCTTCCTCATACTGAGGCTCCAGCATCATATCTCCAGCACTATTCATATATCCCCACATCGCGCCATCCTCATACGGAATATACCATCCATCCTGCGGGTATTTCACCGACGCGACATTTGTGCTGATCCTATCAATCTCATAGCGAATATCTTCATACAATGCCTTCATCGGCGCATCCTCATATCGTTTCATCCCAAGCTGTAACGTCTCGATCGCTCTGGGAATACTGCCCTCATCGACATAGAGCTGTGACAGCTCCAGATATTCCTCCTTCTGCGCTTTCTGCTCATCAATCCGGTTTTTGATCAGATCATAATACGCCTCCATTTTCCCTGCTTCCTTATAAATCTGTAGAATCCCCCGCTCAATTGCAGGATTGTTTGGCGTGCTGTAGCGTCTCACTGCCTCCTGATAAGTATTGATGGCACGCATATAGAGTTTGTCCTTATAAAATTCCTCCGCCTGCTGTACCATCTGTGCCTGTCCACGCTGCGCATCCCGCATCACCACCACAGCAGCCGACAGCAGCGCGCTCACCAGGATCAGACAAACACACAAAAACTGGAACAGATGCATTTTCTTTTTCACCATAATACGCTTCCCCCTAACCAATGAAATACCGTATGATAACACCCATGTAAAGAAATGGCACAAACGGAATCGAATCCTTTCTTGTCATTTTCCCTCTGGCAAGCATTAATATAGAAAATACTGCACTCAGAATACAGCCATAAAATACTGCGCCCACCACATAATCCCCTGTGAGATATATTCCCATGATGACAGCAAGTTTCACATCTCCTGCGCCCATACTTCCCTTGCTGATCAGATAGCAGAAACCAAAACTCAGTATACAGAACACCAGTCCCAAAATCACACCAAACATATGACGCATCATCGCATTCAAATCACGCACGCCATAGATTCCCATGATAAGAATCCAAAACATCATCCAAAGCAGCAGAATGCGGTTTGGCACTACTTTTTCCCAGTAATCTGTCATGCACAAAATGGTCATTCCATAGAGCATGATTATTAACATCAGCAGCATCAGCCCGTTAAGACTCCCCAAAGTATAGCTGTACCATACCCGAATTACCGCCGCCTCGGACAATACAAACACAAGTTTCTCTGGCAGTGTTCTCAGAAATCTGCGTTTCTGATTGCACTCCTGCGCAAAACAGCTTCTATAATAATACAAAACGCCAAGATACACCAAAGGCAAAAACGCTGCCGCCGCGACCAGCACCAACAAATCACTCCGCATTGAATGTACCTCCGTCTCCATCCAGCCACGCCGGAACAGTAACACGCTGCACGACATGAATCGAAGGATCTTTTAAGAAGAGCTTGAAAAAATAAATATCCAGATCATACTCCACCACCACATCAATCAGACGCAGCTTATCATCTGCAAACAGCTTGCTCTTGCTGTAATCCAGCCCTTCGATACCCTTTCTCACGCCAAATGCTTTCAGATATTCATCCGCTGTCTGTCCGCCAGTTTTTAGTGCTTTCGTGTCCAGATACCCTCTCACCAGCAGATCGCCAATCCATTCCAGCGACTTATTTTTGATCGCACCGCTGCCCACACTCAGAAGCTTAGACACAATCTGCTGCAAAAGCTGTTTTGGATCCTCTGCCAGCCCTTCTCCTTTATGAATCGTGTCCTCTACCTTGTCTGCCGCATCGTCGATCGCATCACTGTCAAATCCAGACCCTGTTATCTGACTCAAGGCAGCTCTCGCCTCATCAAAGCTGTCCAAAAATTCTGTCAGCTTCTCAGAGTCTTTGATCAGCGTTGCATCCGCTGACCGCCAGCCTGACACTTGATACAGATAGGTGTATGCGGTCAGTTCGCTTGCCGCCTCATAGATCGCATGCTGGACCCTGCTGTGTACCATAAATATATTGGCAAAAGATATAATCCCCAGTATCGCTAATATAAACGGCACCAGACACAGCACTGCCTCCACGGTCATCATTCCTTTTTCACTCTCCTGCTGTGCTCTCATCAATATCCCCTTATCATCGTGTAGTATACATAGTCATCATCCATCTTCTCGATCATTTGCTGCGTCTCATCACCGCCGAGAAACATGTCCATGAAATGCTGTGGGACAACGACCATATCCAGCTTTGCCTTACAGGTCGTTTTTACCGCTGTCACCGTCTCTGTCATTTTGAATTTGAGCGGTGCACTCAGCATATCCCCGCTGTTCTGGCTCTGGTTGACATTGAGTGTGATCAAATCTGACGTCCTGCTTGTGAGATCACCGGGACTGATACATAGAAACAGCAGTACATGAAGATAATCTTCATAAGAGAGCTTTATCCCATTATTTGAGGATACTCCGCCGCCGTCTCCTCCCGTATACTCAGCACCAAGCAAGGACTTAATATCCGCGATACACCACAAGTCGTTGATTTCCTTTTTCAATAAGACTACATCTTCCCGGTTTTTTAAATGTTCCCAGTCCTTTACAGTCTCTATCGCTGCGATTCCTGAACGAAGCGCCAGACTGACCGCCACCTTTACAAGCGGCGCCAGCGCCGTGCCAGCCCCGAACGTGAACGCCCCTGATGCCATGGCTGCGTTATACGCCGCATCCGAGATCATATTAATTGCATCATTAACCTCTTTAACAGTATATGTTGAGATAAAATTCATGGTCATTCTGACACCGCAGATCGTGTTCCGGGCAGATGCAAGATTTTTTTCGGATTTCTGATTGCCGCCAAAGAGATATTCAATCTCGGCACCATAGAGATAATTGACTTTGGGCGACATCTTTACTTTGCTCAGACTGTAATCCTCCACTTCTCCGCTGCCCTCGCCCTTCTCCTTACCGCTCACCCTGCTCGAAAACATGCCAAAGTCATACTCTGTGAGCAAAAATTTATCAAACAGCCTGGCTGCGCTTTTTTCCAAAGCTTTAAAACTAAAACCATTCTTAAAAAAATCGACAAAGGAACTTGAATCACCGTTTGATACCGTCATCTTTAATTCCGATTTCACATCATCAGGAATGCTTCTGATTTTCTCTGACAGCTCCTGCTCTTCCTTTTCTTCCTGCTCGTTTAGCTCATCCACTGCCTCCTTCTGTTTGTCCAGCGCTTCGTCCTGCTTCTTCTCCGCCTCGCTTTTCTCCTTGGATGCCGGTCCTGTAAAGAGTTCAATCAGATAATCATACAAACCATTGGAATCAATCTCGGAAGATTTCGCTTCTGTCCATTTAAATGTCACTTTCGTATTATTGATATCTGCATCATCACCCGGATCGCGATCTCCTCCTGTTAGCTCGCGGCTAATATCATCCAGAATGCCTAACGCATTATTCATTTCCTCCTGATTTGCCTCATTCTTTCCCTCATTTTCCCGGACTTCATTATCATAAATTCTCTGAAATTCACCCTGAAAAGCAGCCAAGTCTTCCAGTTCTTTGATATCATGCTCAATCCCGTTTTTTACCTCTTCTGTACAACCATCAGCAAGCTTCTGCCTTAGTTCTGCCAGCTTTGTCTGCACTTTCACTAGAAGGTCCTCCACCTCGGTTGCCTTGTCGCCAAGATCACGAACCAAGTCGTCTATCGTATAAAAATCTGCTGGATCGCTCTCCCACTCCTTTGCCGCCTCACTCTTTTTTTTCATTTCATCTGCTATAGATGCACTGTAAGCCTCTGGATCATAATCTTTATATTTTTCAACGAGTGCGTTCTCCTTTTCTTTTTCCTCATTGTCTTCTTCATCTCCCTCATCGTCGTCTTCAGCCGGAGGATTTTTACTCTGTTCAATTAAAGATTTGATATATTCTTCATTTTGTAAATAATAAACATAATCACTGTACTCACCGCTGTTGCAGATCTCTGCTTCTTTGTCCTTATAATCCTCAACCTTTCCCTCGAGAACTTTTAGATATGCTTCATATTTTCTGACTTTTTCGAGCGCCTCATAAAAGTTCTTGATCGCCTTTGTGAGTTGATCTGTCTCATCACAAAGTTTATTGGCGGCACTCACCGCCTCATTGTTTGACTCCATCTGCCCAAACTCATCCAGCATCTTAAAGATACCGCCGTCAAATCCGCCTGCTTCGTCCAGCACTTGTGGAATCACACGAAATTCCATGTAATCCGCGACCTGAGTCAGCAGCACATTCTCATTCGACAGCCGAGACAACTCAATAATCTCATAGGAAAAATCAAAATCCGCGCTGTTATAAAACATGGAACCTGTCAAGCCAGAATCCCCTTTTGCAGGATCAAAAGAATATCCCATATACGATGCATAAGTCTTGATTGCCTCTTTTCCCTCTTCATTCTGTGTCACAGAAAAGAGTCCATAGAGTTCCTTCAATACATTGTCATATTCGCTGAGAATCGCTTCCCCATAAAAGTCTGAGGACATCGCCACCTGCGCTGCAAAGAGCTTCGCCCTTGAAATATCCACCATCAACCCTGTGATGACAACGACAGGCACCATGATCAGAACTACAAATACAGTGATAATTCCTTGATTTTTTCTAAAAAATCTACTCCTCATACGTCTTGTTCCTTTCTGTGCTCCTCTTATAGACTTTTCAATTTATTGTAAAGCCCTGTCACTTTTGAGGATAGATTCTTCACGATCTCACCAAGCTTCGTATCCTCCAGGGCGTCAATTGCAAAATCAATATTTCTGATCAGCTCGTCATGGTCTGCTACCGCCACGCGCGCCGTCGCTGACAGATTCACTTCACTGTCAACCCCAATCATGGAAAAGTCAATTGGAAATGTTACAACCTGTTCTGCCGTCACTTCGACCTCTTTGAACAGAATATAATTGGAATAATGAATATCGAGCTCCAAACAATCCTCATGCAACAAATTTCCGGCGACAGATTTAAAGTATTTGACAAATTCGTCTTTGCTGACTTTATTGTTAAACAAGAAAAATTTTTCATACGGATTTAATGGTTCCGGTGTCGTGTAGTCATTGCCAGCGGCACTCACACCGTCCTCTTTGCTCTCATAGGACAGCTCGTCTCGCTGTTCAACGAAGTTATCCGTGAGCGTATTTTTGAAATAAACAACAGAAGTCTCAAGCGCTGCCTGAAGCATCGCTTTCTGACAGATAAAAACAGAGATGTACAATAATAGAATGACGCACAGAATCGCGATCGGTAAAATGATAGTGGCTTCGACTACCACCTCGCCGCTTTCTCTTTTGAATTTTTTCTGCATTGTTATGTACCTCCTGTTTTTATCTGTCATTGAAAAAATCAGCATTTAGTTCATATCTTCTTAGTATCTATCTAAAAATAATATTTCTTTATTTATAGATCTTCTTTTTTCGGCACTGCATTAGGGTCAAATATTTTCTTCATCATTTCGCTTAACCACTTTGACAACTGTTCCCAGAACACAGAAATAATCAGCACAACGATCAACACAAGAATTACCGTTGCCACCACATTTGACACCCCGTACTCTTCCTCAAAAAAGTCTTTGAGCCGCTCGCCCAGCTTCCACATCCTGACTTTTGCACCAACTACAATATTATCTGCAAAATTCATTCTTTATCACACTCCTTTTTGTTTTGTTTATAGTATCTATCATAAGCTATATTAATCCTATATGCCCAAATTGAAGCCTGACATAACAGGAATAATAATCACGACCAGAATCCCCACAAACATCAGCATCGTGGGAATAAATAGTTTTGTCTGCACCTTGTCCGCCATCCGACGGGCAGAATGCTTCTTTTCCAGCCAACACTCCTCATTTAATCCGCGCAGATCCTCCGCTAGATTGGCATTGCCGGAGCTAAAGCTCTTTGAGATCAGCGTCACCAGCTTGTCCAGATATTTATTGTCACACCGACTCTGCAAGTGGGTCAGCGCTCCCTCCAAAGAGACCGACTGCCCGCTCTCCTTCACCACCATCGCCAGCTCCCGATAAATGAGCCCGTCCCCGCTCTGAGCGGTCTGACTGATCGCATTGCTCACATTCATGCCAGAGATCGTCAACAGCACCAATTTAGAAACTACATTGGGAAAATCCCTGTCAATCTCCTCTTTTCTGTTTAGCGCCTTATTTTTCAGCGCATCCATCGGCAGATACCCCACAATCGCCATGACAGCCACAACAACCAGCGCCACTGCCAGCGAGACGCCAAATTCCTTTCCCAGAAACAGCATCAACAAAAATAGAAAGAGTCCAGCCATCACGCCCATATACACATAGGAAATCACAGAAGCCAAGATATAATAGGAATAAATAACCGAATTTTTCTTACCGTTTGTCTCCTGACCGCGCTCCAGCTCCACATATCCTGACTGCTCGCAGCTAATCATAAGATTTCTCAGCAGATCACTCTCTGCATCCAGCCCCAGCACCGAGCAGAAATTATAGCCAAACAGCGGTATCAGATCCACCAAGCCGATCCGCTTTGCCTCGAGATACTTTTCCTCATTTGCCGCATAGGCATCTATCTGTTTTTTGTCCGCTTTTTTCTTTTTCTCAAGCTTTTTCTCACTGTAGATATGATATTTTTCATTCCTGCGTATGTAGCTTGTGCACTTTTCGATCAGATCAATCTTTGCAAAACGATTCTGCCATGCCTTTGCAATCACCACCTCAATAATCTCATGCTGGCTGCTTTTCTTCATCCCGATCAAAAAATAGATTACTGAGATTACAAACAGCATTTCCACTGCTATTACTATCACCATCTGCCCGCCTCCTACACTTCGATATCGACAGCCCTTGTTGCCAGCACATAAGAAACACCCAGTGCCACTACACCGACTGTCGCCGCCGCTCTGCCTATCCATGTCGTAAAGAGAGAGTCGAGGAATCCACTCCCCATCGTTGACATCGCGATCACGATAATCAGCGGCATCACCAGCATCATATATGCCTCCGATTTCGCAGAGGAGATCACCGTCTCCACCTCCTGCGTAATCTCTAATTTATCCCGGATAATATCGTGCGTCTGACGGATAATATATCCGAAATCACTGCTCTTGCCGTCGATGGTCTTATAGATTGCCGCAAAGCTCTTGATATCGTCCACATCACTTCTATTGCCAAGTTCCCCAAATCCTTGACTCATGGGCACACCGACGCGCTCATAGTCGTTCACTATCAACTCAATCTCGCGCACAATATCTGTCTTTTCATTGAACATCATCTTGAGCTCGCGCACAGAATCCTTGATGGCGTTCTCCATCGAACGCCCACTGCCGCCGCTGATGGAGATCGTGATAATTTCCAAAAACTCCTTGAACTGCACGCGCAGCCTGTTCTGCCGCTTTTTTATGACAGCCTTTGCATAAAATTTCTCCTGAAAAACCGCTATGATGGCGCCTCCGACCGCAGACACGATAATATTATGATAATAGATAAATAAAATCGTGCTGATGATCAGGACAAAGATCAAATATGCCAGCACATGCTGTCCTTTTGTCATATTGCATTCATAGTATTTAATCCTTATCTTTTCCTTTGTCATTCTCGTCCTCCAAAAAGTCGTATATTCCAGACAGCACAAATTTATTCTGGTTCTTAATCGGATTTGCGGTTCGCAGCAATTTGCCAGAAACCTTTGTAAGCTGTGTATTTTCGTCTTCCTTAAATTGATAGATAGGATTTAACACCACCTGTCCATCCTTATATTCAAGCACTTCGCAGATTTCCATCACTTTTCTCGAAAAGTCTCGTAGTCTTGACAGATGCACAATATAGTCAACCGCCGAGGCAATCTGCATCCTGATCGCCTCCAAAGGAAGATCTGCGCTGCCGGTGAGCACCATCGTCTCCAGACGGCTGATCATACCATTGGGCGAATTGGCATGTCCTGTTGAGAGGCTTCCATCATGACCTGTGTTCATCGCCTGGAGCATATCGAGCGCTTCCTCACCTCGCACCTCACCGACAATAATCCTGTCGGGTCTCATACGCAGAGACGCCTTGATCAAATCCCGAATCGTGATCTCGTTTGCCTCCTTGGAATTTGCCTTTTTGGTCTCCATCCGCACAAGGTTTGGTATATTTTTGATTTGCAGTTCCGCGGAATCCTCGATCGTGATCACACGCTCCCACGGTTGAATATAATTGGACAATGCATTTAAAAAGGTCGTCTTGCCACTGCCTGTACCGCCGCAGACAAACACATTGTGCCTCGAACGGACTACCTTTGCCAGAAATTCAGCCGCCTCCGGTGTGATCGACTTTAGCTCCAGCAACCGCTCAATGGTCATAGGATTCTTGGAAAATCGCCGGATCGTCACAGTTGCGCCGCTGAGCGCCACTGGCGGAAACACGACATGCACACGGGAGCCGTCATCCAGACGCGCATCCACGATCGGATTGCTGGAATCTATGGTTCGATCCATCGCACTCACGAATTTCTGGACAATTCGTATCAACTCATCATTATTCTGAAAATGCTCCTCCATGCGCATCAGCTTTCCCGATTTTTCGATAAAAATCGTATCATATCCGTTGATCATGACCTCGGTAATATCCGGATCTGTAATAATTTTCCCCAAGATGCCAAGACCTTCCACTGATTCATTGATCGTATACTTGAGCATTGCCTTTTCCTTGAAAGAAAGGCTCTGATAATAACGATATATCACTGGATCGCTGCTGGCTGCCCACTGCTCACGCTCCGCAAGCTTTGTATTAATCAGCTCGTCAAATTCTTCCTCGCTGTAATTTCTGATTCTGCCTGCCTCCTGCACTGCCTGCTTCAGCACTGCAACTTCCTGCATAAATAGATTGTTGTCTGCCATATTTTCCCCTCTGTATATAACTGCTCTTACGTTAACAGATAGCTCATTTCCAGATTATTTTCCTGCTCAATACACCCAAGCAGGTCCTTGTGAGAAAGATTGCCATATCCGCGCACTTCACCGGCAACAGGAACATTCACAAGCTCATACCCTTTTGTACCCTGCATGACAAAATTTTTCACGATACAAAGCTTTTCGCGCAATTCATTAATCATCATCTGCTTATCAAACAATGCAAGCTTAGCGTCTGCGAGCTCCCCGCTTCTTTGAATGATGACAATTCTGTCCGCGCTGTTCAACACAGCCTTATTCACATCATCCAAAGTACTGCCTGTATCAATCACTATGTAATCACATACATCACACATCTTGATCTTATGAATGATTTTTTCAATTTCTTCACCCTTTACATCATCATAGTCAACTAGACGGCTGAAACATTCTACATAATAAATTCCCGCCATATTTTGTTTGAGTATTCCCTTTAATTTCAACTCAAAACTGCTGTTGGTATTGAGTGTCTCAACCAGACAGGTAATTCCATCCTCCTTGATGTCACAGCAGATCGCGGAACTATTACACTGTTCCATAGAGAGAAAAAGCACTCGTTTTCCCATCTTTTGTATTTTGCCTGCAATTGCCAAAGATATTGTTGTTTTACCGCTGCCTCCAACCGGTGAATGGACAACAATCACTCTTGTGCTGGCAGCCTTGAAATAATCCATTTCTGAATCTTTTACATGCTCTGCATAATTTTTGATAATCTGCTTATATATATTGCTGATCCGCTGATATTTCTGCACTGCTGGAATATTCTGATACAAGCTTCTGTTTACCGATTCTTGTGTGCACAGGCATATTGGCATTACTTTAGATGGGAAAATCAACTGCTGTGCCGAAATATCCGGGTTAAACACTATGATTTGAAAATCCTCAAACTCCATTGTCTGTTGAAATGACTCTATCTTGGTAAACACTGCTACTATTAACTCATCGTACTGTTGAAGAACACCTGATAATCGTTCGAGATAATTGATATCATTATCAATAATCGCTATTTTAATATTCATCTTATCCTCCGTTACCGACAGTCTGTACACTGACATTTTTACATATTTTTCATACAAAGTTTATTTGTTTATTATATATATTAATTTTCTATCTGTCAACTCAATAGCGTATATTATCATACTCTATTGAGTATATTTAAACAATGTATATGTTGTTATACTAACCATAAAAGAGCTAATCAAGTGTGATTTCCAGTTGGAGTGAATATATGAATATAGACAAAGAATATAATTTAATGGTTGGGCTAAGAATCCGCGAGGTTCGGGAATCGATGCATCTTACACGCGAAAAATTCAGTGAGAAATGTGATATTTCCACCAGTTTTCTAGCAGATATCGAGCGGGGAAACAAAAGCCTATCGGCAAAGACGATCTATAAGATCTGTGACGCCTGCAATATTTCCGCAGACTATATCGTCTTTGGGCATAAATCAGGCTTTGACAGAGATATTGTGATGGAAATACTCAATTCCTATTCCGATGACCAACTGGAACATATTTCCAATATATTATATGAGATAAACCAGATTCATTAAAAAAGACACCTGAAAGGTGTCTCTTATCATCTGCCAAATACAGACCCAAACGAATCCTCCACGCGCTGAAGGGACTCTACTGCGTCATTTAGATTGGACAGCGCCTCGGAGAGCTCTGTCGTGTCAAGTCCCTCGATCGCGCTGTTGAGTGCGTCGATATCCAATTCATCGAGTGTCTCCACCGCCTGCTCCATCGTGTCTACCACATGGTCCAGATCAACCGTTTCCAAAGTCGTCCTGATCTGCCAGAGTGTCTCATTGACATTCTCAATATCCACTTCTGCCACCTGTTCTAAAATGGGCTGTGCATTCTCCAAAATCCCCTGCATCCGCCAAAACAGATAGCCGCCGCCACAGATTAACAAAAGTGTTACGACTGAGGTCAAGATGCACACCACTCTGGTAAAAGCAAGGTCTCTGCGCAGTTTTTTCATCTGTTGTTCAAAATTTTGTTCACTCATTGATATGTTCCTCCCATCATTAATTTTGTATATCATACC
>VSNR01000079.1 GCA_009774345.1 Lachnospiraceae bacterium
TCAATATAAGGAAAAAGGCTACTTGTTCGAAGGAAAAAAAGTCTGGGAAAACGAGGAAATGCGCAGGCTTCACGGAGCATTTCCAGTGATTTTTATGAGCTTTGCGAGGGCAAAATCAGGGTATGACAAAGCGTCGGATGAAAAAACGCAGATTGACAGCATCAATGCGATGAAAACAGCGGTGAAGCAGATTATAACGGACACTTATGCAAAATATAAGGACATTGCAAAATCCGAATTATTTGATGATAAAGACAGAGCGTACTTTGCATCCATAAGGGATGACATGGATGACAAGACCGCGCAGACAGCAGCGCGGCGCCTCTGTTATTATCTCGAAAAATATTATAAGAAAAGGGTGATCGTCCTTCTTGATGAGTACGATACACCCATGCAGGAAGCGTGGCTTTACGGTTACTGGGACAAGGCGGTGGCATTTTTCAGAAGCTTTTTTGTGAATACCTTTAAGGACAATGAAAGCATGGAGCGCGGGCTGATTACAGGCATTACAAGAATCTCGAAGGAGTCGATTTTCTCTGAATTAAATCACTTGAAGGTGGTGACAACAACTGCTAATAAATATGCATTGTCTTTTGGCTTTACAGAACAGGAGGTATTTGATGCGCTCGACGATGCAGGATTTGGCAGTGAGAAGGAAACGGTAAAGAAATGGTATGACGGTTTTACCTTCGGGAAGTACACAGATATTTACAATCCATGGTCCATTGCCGCTTTTATGGAAAATGATGCGAAATATGAAGCATACTGGGCAAACACAAGCGCAAACAGCCTTGTAAATTCCCTGATTCAGCGCGGAAACAAGGCGGTGAAGCAGACAGTGGAAGATTTGCTTGCAGGAAAGAGTTTTCGGGCGCGGATTGACGAGCAGATCGTATTTAACCAGCTCGAGGGAAACGAGGATGCAGTTTGGAGTCTGTTGTTGGCAACAGGATATTTAAAAGTGATGGATACAGAATCCTTTGCAGGCGACAGGGAGAATGAGCCGTACTACACGCTGGCTCTCACCAACAGGGAAGTGCGGATGATGTTTAAGAACATGGTAAGAGGCTGGTTTTCCGGGGACCACGTTCAGACCGTGTATAATGATTTTATTCAGGCGATGCTGGACGATAACGTGCGGATGATGAATGCATTTATGAATCAGGTAGCGCTTCGTACCTTCAGCTCGTTTGACAGCGGGAACAAACCTTCGGAGGAGGCAGAACCAGAGCGCTTTTATCATGGCTTTGTGCTTGGCATGGTTGTGAACATGGCGGACACTTACGAAGTGCGCTCGAACCGTGAGAGCGGTTTTGGCCGCTATGACGTGATGCTAGAGCCGCGGGATAAGGACGGAAAGGCGTTTATATTTGAGTTCAAGGTGCTGAATCCGTATGAGGATGAGAAAACGCTTGCCGACACGCTCGCCGCGGCACATCGTCAGATCGAAGAGAAAAAATATGAGACAGAGCTGATCGCGCGCGGCTTCGCGCCAGAGCGAATACGCAAATACGGTTTTGCGTTTCAGGGGAAGCAGTGCCTGATCGGGTAGTGCGGCGGACGGTATAATGATTTGGCAAAATAATGTATTCGTCCCCGGCTCTGCAGTACACTAAAGTAAATACAAAATGGATGATGACAGTATGAGAATCGTACTCTGTGATGACGACAAGGCATTTGTACAGCAGCTTGACAAAGCACTGCAAGAATACTTTCAGGAGATTCATACCAAATGCCCGGAAATAGCCTGCTTTTACAGCGGGGAGGAACTGCTTGCAGATACGGGGGCAAAGGATATCGTGTTTCTGGATATTGAGATGAATGGAATTGATGGCATCTGCGCTGGAAGTGTGTTGAAAAAGGAAAATCCTGAAAGTATTATTTTTATTATTACATCCTATGCGGAATATCTTGACGAGGCGATGCGCTTCCATGTATTCCGCTATCTGTCAAAACCGCTGGACAAACAACGGCTGTTTCGGAATCTGAGGGATGCGGTCAGCATCTATATGGCATCCACTGTCAAAGTAGCCATAGAGACCAAGGAGGGTGTACACACCGTGCTGGCGTCCAAGATCATTGCTGTGCAGGCGCAGGGGAGAAAAGTGACCGTCCACACAGTCGGAGAGGACTATCAGTCTGTACAAAACATGCGGTATTGGACAGAGACGTTGTGTGAAAACTGCTTCTATCAGACGCATCGGAGTTTTATTGTGAATATGGAGTACGTGGATGACTTTGACCATACAGTCATCAGTCTGTGCCAAAACCGCTTGCGGGCATATCTGACCCGCAGAAAATACAGGGAGTTCAAAGCGGTATATCTATTATATCTGGAGAGTACGAGAAAATGATAAGAGAGATGATACATCTATACAATATTGCCTATTTGGTGCTCTATGCAGTAAATGGCATTTTTTTCTGGCGCTACTGTGATACCGTTTTTCGGAGTAGGAACAGACGTTATGAGATCGCAGTCACGCAGATACTTTATTTAGTGATGTCAGGCGTTACAGCGTCTGTACCTTTTGAACAGTATATTCTGTATTATGCAGTGATCAACTTTATTTGCATCTATCTGCTCTATGGCGTGAAATTGTATGTGGCAGTATTTCATGCTTTGATGACGGCAGCATCGCTCTTATTAGGAGAATTTCTGGTATTTTTTTCTACCATGCAGTTTGTGCCGCAACAGATTCAGGCAGAGCCGTTGTATCAGTTTGTTGTCAATGACATGCTGGGACGGGTTTTATATCTGCTGTTTTTGTATGTTCTGATGCGTTTTTGGCAAAACAGGTCTGAAATTTCTATATTTATGCTGCTTGTCCCAGTTCTTTCAATCTCGTTAATTCCCATTTGGGTTTATGTGTTGGTTTGTGCAGCGTCCAAGCCCACCTTTGGGCTGATTGTCTCGCTGTGTATGCTTTTTCTCACCGTGTTGAATCAGATCGTGCTAGGTGTATGCAATTATATTCTGAAAAAAAAGACAGCATTTGCCTCCTTGCAGATGCAGGTTCAGAAGGAGCAGGATCTGACAGCGTACTATAAAATGCTTCTTGAACAAAATGAAAACCAGCGTATCCTCATCCATGATATAAAGAAGCACTTACAGTCAGTACAGATGCTGTATGAACAGGGAGATTCCGCTAAAATGCTGGACTATATCGGGCAGCTTGCACAGTCTCCTGCACTCGCGGACAGTGTGCGCGTCAGTGACAATACGCTTTTGAACGCGATAATAAACCGATATCGGAAAGACTGCATAGAAAATCACATTGTATTTCACACAGATATACGAAAAAAGACGGTTGATTTTCTGTCAGAGCAGGATTTGACAGCCCTGTTTGGCAACCTGCTTGACAATGCACTTGAGGCGGTGCTGCTGGCACAAAAAGCATCCGTACCAACGACGGACAGTAAGGAGCTGTTTATAGAACTGAATGTAGAACACAGGGACAACAGCGCTTTTACAATCGTGACCTTGGTTAATTCCTGCATGACAAAGCCTGTTTCTACAGCAAGTGGACGGCTGCGTTCTGGCAAAGGAGACAAGCAGCATGGACTTGGAATGTCGAGCGTCGAGCGGGTAGTCCATGCATATGATGGAAAAATGGAAATTTTTTATAATGAGGAAAAAAATACGTTTCACACCATTATCATGCTGAAAGACCAAAAATGATCAAAAAATGTCGTTTCGTGCAATAGCCGTTGTTAAATGATACGCAGGGGCTATAATGGAGTCAGCAGCGGATACGCAATACTGTTTTTAATGTGTATGAGGGTGAAAAATGATCAGGCAAATCAAGGCAGAGTGCTATAAATTAATCAAATCTGAATTCTATCACCGTTTATTTGTGATCTATATCTTTGTCTCAATTGCTGTTCTCAGTATGGAGAGAGGGACGAAAATGGGATTTTACCTGACAGGCTATGAGTGGTTTTGTGTCAGGCAGTTGATGGGGAGTCTGGGATGGATGGTGTTTTCGTTTTTTGTGGCGGAATATATAGCAGCAGAGTTTGAGAATCATGCATTTGAGTCTGCGTTGATGTGCGGCTATACGCGAAAGGAGATTTTTCGGGCAAAATTTATTGTGTGCATGTTGGCGTTTTTGGTACTGGCATTAGCTAATGCAATCACAGGAACTTTGGTCACAACCATACTGAATGGATTTGGTGCACGGTTGAATGGAATGACTATTAGATATATGGCAAAAAGGTTTGTATATTATGTTTTGTCATTTATCGTAACCGATGGCATTCTTTCTATTATATTTGCAGTTATGACCAAAAGTAAGAGCGCAACCATTGTATTAGAACTGGTTATTTATCAACTGATAGCATCCACGACAGGACGAATATGGTACATCTTAAAAGATATGAAGAATCCTGTATGGAAAGAAGCCGTACATGGTATCTTTGAGATTACGCCGCTGTACCAGATTGACAGCCTGCTAACTCCCGAACATTTCAGACCACATCAGTTTTGGCAGTATCTCCTGTCCTGTAGTGTTTGTCTGATTGGAACATACTTAATAATGATAAGTATTTTTAAGAAAAGTGACATGCAATAGAGTCTACGCCCCGGACATTTTATCTGTGTTGATGTATGGAGTAAAAAGAAATGTGGAGACTAATACAATCCGAGTGTTACAAATTAATAAAATCTGATTACTATCGCCGTTTTATAGTGATTTATCTGTTTGTTGCAATCGCTGCCCTCAGTCAAGAAAGAGAAACGAAAATGGGCTTTTTATTAACCGGCTATGAGTGGTTCTGTGTCAGGCAGATGATGATTGGCTGGGCGGGAATACCACTTCCATTCTTTGTGGCGGAATACATGGCTGCGGAGTTTACAAACCATGGATTTGAGTCTGCCTTGATGTGCGGTTTTACACGAAAAGAGTTGTTTCGGGCAAAGATAATGGTGTGTTTGATGGGGCTGCTTGTACTGACATTGATCAATACCATCGCAGGAACGATAATCACAACAGTGCTGAATGGATTTGGTGCAACGCTGAATGGAATGACAATCGTTTTTATGGTGAAAAGGTTTACTTATTATATTTTGGCATTTATCATTACAAATGGCGTTATGTCTTTCATATTTGCAGTTATGACCAAAAGTAAAATTGCAGTCATTGTATTAGATTTGGTGGTTGTTGAACTGATGGGGTCTACGACAGGGCGGATATGGTACATACTAAAAGATATGAAGAACCCTGTATGGAAAGAAATCGTACATAGGGTGTTTGAGTTTACACCATTGTATCAGCTTGACAGCTTGCTAATTCCCGAACATTTCAGACCACATCAATTTTGGCAGTTTCTCCTGTCCTGTAGTGTCTGCCTGCTTGTGGTATATTTGCTTACTATCAATCTTTTTAAGAGAAGTGATATGCAGTAGGGTGGAGCGTAGTCTGTTTTAGATAAGGAGAAAGAAATGTGGAGACTAATACAATCGGAGTGTATTAAAATAGGAAAATCCGATTACTATCGCCGTTTGTTTGTCATTTATCTGTTGATTTCACTTGCTACACTCAGTCAGGAAAGAGGAACGAAAAGTGCTTTTTTCATGACCGGTTATGAGTGGTTTTGTGTCAGGCAGCTGATGGGCGGCTGGGCGTGGATGCCAATTCCTTTTTTTATAGCGGAATATATAGCAGGGGATTTCAGAAATCATGGATATACCAGCACATTGCTGTGCGGTTTTACGCGAAAAGAAATCCTGTGTGCAAAAGGAATCGTGTGCGCGGCGGGCGTGTTGGTGCTGGCATTGACAAACACTGTTGTAGGACTGGCAGTCACCATCCTTCTCAACGGTTTTGGGGCAGAATTGAATAAAAGGACGATAACACATATGACAGTCCGATTCATCTATTATCTGGTGGATCATATAGCAGATACTGGTGCGTTTGCATTTGTCGTTGCAGTCATCGTCAAAAGCAAGGCTGGAACAATGGTACTAAGTCTGGTGATTCTTGAATTGATGGGGTCCACGACAGGGCGGATATGGTACATACTAAAAGATATAAAGAACCCTATATGGAAAGAAATCGTACATAAGATGTTTGAGTTTACACCACTGTATCAGATTGACAGCCTGCTAGTTCCCGAGCATTTCAGACCGCATCAGTTTTGGCAGTATCTCCTGTCCTGTAGCGTGTGGTTGGTTGTGACGTATTTAATCACCTTGTATTTTTTTAAGAGAAGTGATTTGCAATAAGGTATCTTAGTATAAGAAGGAAAAAGATGTGGAGACTGGTAAAAACAGAACTTTATAGCTTAATAAAATCTGATACATACCGCCGTTTGTCCATCGCCTGCTTTGTGCTTGGAGCTGCCTGTCTTGGCAGGGACCACGGCAGTGCGTTGGCTATGACAGGGTATGAGTGGTTTTGCAGCAGGCAGTTGGCGGGCGGATGGGCGATGATTCCGCTTCCCGTTTTTGTGGCGGATTATGTGGCAGCAGAGCATACCAACCATGCCTTTGTCCTGAAACTGCTGTGTGGGTATACACGAAAAGAAATCATAGGTGCAAAAGGAATCGTGTGTATGGCTGGCATTGTCGGATTGGGGCTTATGAATACAATTGCAGGAGTGCTCGTGACCACTTTATTCAATGGATTTGGTGCTGCGTTTCACGAGACTACTGTCGCGCATATGGCAACAATATTGATATATTATATTCTGGGTGCCATAGTGAATGTAGGAGCGGTTCCTTTTCTCGTTGCAGTGATGACAGAGAGCAAAATTGGAACGATCACGCTTGGATTATGTGCCGTGCAGTTTGTGGGCGTTGCGACAGCACAGATTCCCTATATACTTGTCAGAATGAAGGAGTCATGCTGGAAAAATATGATAAACAACACAGTACAGCTACTGCCGATCTATCAGGTGGACAGTATCCTCAATCCACAAAAATATAACGCTCATCCATTCTGACTGTTTTTCGTGTCATGCAGTGTGTGTTTGATTATAGTAAATAGATTATCTGTATATTTTTTTGGAAAAAGTGACTTGAGATAGCATGTAAATCTGTGAATCGTAAATGAGGGAGCAAGAATGCGCAGACTGATAAAATCCGAACTTTTTCAACTATCAAAATCGAACTTTTACTGGCGTATATGCATTGCCAATATAGTGTTGGCATTACTGGCGTTTGCTTTTGACAGAACCTTGGGCAGCGATTATGAATTAAAAGGGTTGGATTGGTTTTGTGTCAGACGGCTTCGAATTAGCTGGCTGTTATATATTATCTGCATTTATACGTCAGAGTATATGGCAGGAGAATTTCATAATCATAGATATAATACAAAATTGATATGTGGTTTTACACGGCGTCAGATCTACGGCGCGAAATTAGCAGTGTATGTGTCAGGAATGCTTCCGCTGTTGGTCATCAATACTGCTATTGGGACACTGGTCAGGACAATCTGCTATGGGTTTGGCACAGATTTCAATGAAAACATAGTGATACGCATTGCGAAAGCAGAGCTATATTATGTGCTGTTCTGTTTTGTGGTCGGTGCCGTCTCTGTATTGTTTGCAATGATGACAAAAAGCCGCGCCGTGGCATTTGTGCTGGGAGTGTGTATCAACCAGCGGGGCGGGTCGCTTCTGGCTAATTTGCCTTATTATCTAAAGCATATGGGGGATTACGTATTGAAAAAAGGGATAGACTGTTTCGCTCAGCTCATGCCGATATATCAGATCGACAGCATTCTGGTGCCGCAGGAGTATAAGCCGCATCCGATAGGACTGTTTTTGCTGTCCTGTAATATATGGCTGGTTGTGATATACGTTCTGTCTATGAATTTATTTGAGAACAGTGATTTGAATTAAAAATGCTGTTAGTTAGGAGAAAAAGAATGCGCAGACTGATAAAATCCGAACTTTTTCAATTATGCAAATCCGAATCTTACAAGAGTCTTTTTATTATCTGCTGTGTGACTGCCCTTAGCCCTGTCAAGCAGCAGATGATGGGGAGAACAGATGTGACAGGATATGAGTGGTTTTGTGTGGATCAGCTGATGGGCGGCGTGGTGCTGATACCCGTCTGCATTTTTACAGCAGATTATGTGGCGGCAGGATTTTCAGACCATGTTTTTGCAATGAGTGTGTGCTCTGGCTTTAGGCGGGGAGAGGTGTTTGGTGCAAAGTTGATCGTTTATCTTGTGGGGGCGATGTCTCTCTTTCTTGGAAACACGGTAACAGGAACTGTGAGTAGGAGCATTCAATATGGATTTGGTACAGTGCTGGACAGTATAGCACTCATTCAGATGGCGAAAGCGTTTGGATACTATATTTTGACCTATCCTCTGATAATTGGCATGTCCTTTTTCTTCTGGGCGGTTGCTGCTAAGAGCCGCATTGGCAGCATAGGATTTGGCATCATAAGCGTTCAATTGCTGGGCGCAGTGACATCCAAGATTGGATTTCGGTTTCCACTTCTTTTTCAGTGGAATCCACTCTATCAGATACACAGCCTCATCAAACCGCAGACATTTCACCAGATTCCTTTTCACCAGTTTGTGATAGCCTCTGCCACATGGTTTTTGGTGTTATTGCTGTTGTCGGGAAGATTGTTTTATCACAGTGATTTTTGAAATATAAGATAAATAGGAGTGTGAAAAAATGGAAGAGATCATTTTTAAAACAGAACAGGTAGTAAAACGTTACAAGGGATTTCGGGCGATGCTCAAAAAAGGGAAAAATGCCGCCAATGCATTAGATGGCTTGGATATGGAAATCCGCAGGGGAGAAATTTATGGATTTGTGGGCAAAAACGGAGCTGGAAAGACCACGCTGCTTCGGGTGATTGCCGGCGCAGTACTGCTTACAGGCGGGACAATGGAACTGTTCGGAGAGCGGGACCCGGAGAAAATGCATTTGCAGCGAAGGCGCATCAATGGGCTGATCGAAGGTCCGGCGCTAAACCAGTCGATGACAGCACAGGACAATCTCAAAGTATGCTGTATGCAGCGGGGGCTTGACAGCAGGCAATGCATTGATGAAGTGTTAGAGCAGGTGGGGCTTACGCAGTTTGAGCTTGAGAAACGGAAAGTCCGGGAATTTTCGCTGGGCATGAAGCAGCGCCTTGGCATCGCGATGGCACTGCTTGGCAAACCGGAATTTTTGTTTCTGGATGAGCCGCTCAATGGACTGGACCCGGAGGGAATCCGTGATTTTCGAGAATTGATGTTACGGTTAAATCAGGAGCAGGGAACCACCATACTAATATCCAGTCATCAGTTGAGGGAGCTGACACAGATTGCGACCTGTTACGGCTTTATTGACAAGGGAAAAATGATCGAGCAGATCACCGCACAGGAGCTTGAGGAAAAGACCAGTGACGGCGATCTCGAAGGGTATTTCTTATCATTAATCTATAAAAATAAATTGATAAAATCATAGTCTGAAAAAACGAGGAGTATCAGAATGAAACGTTTGTTAAAGGCGGAATTTTTCAAGCTCTCAAAGGAGTGGACTTTGTGGCTTTTGATGCTGTTTTCCATTGTGGACGGCTATCTGGACGGCATCGTGCCAGTCCGTTATGATGTCGTGATCACAGGGTATGAGATGTATGTCATGCGGCTGCTTGCAGGGCTGCGCTATGAAGTGCTGATTGGCGTTTTTGCAGTATCTTTTGTATACAGTGAGTATAAAAATCACACGCTGATACATAGTATTTATAGCGGTTTCCGGCGCAGTCAGATTTTTCTGGCAAAGGCGGCAGCATTCTTTGCAGGAGTCCTGCCGATCGTTCTGCTGCATATCTGTGTAGCGACAGCGATGGCAGTATCACAAAACGGATGGGGAATGCCGCAAAATGGTGCTTTTTTGATGGAAATGAGCCTGCGTATGCTCTGGTATCTGGCGGGGTGCTTCTGTGCAGGCAGCAGTGTGCTGTTGGCAATCCCGCTTACAAAGAACTACATCGGAGCATTTGGGCTGGGCCTCTGTATAGCGTATCTGATACAGATACTTGCAGAGAGCGTACACGGAGCCCTCTTGTATGGCAGTATTGCCGTCCTTCTGGCGGCGGCAGTGCGGTTGTTTGAGAAGTGCGACCTGAATTGAATAAAATTACAAAGACCGCTGTAAAGCCGAAAATAGGGTTTACAGCGGTCTTTTAGGTGGGTATAATAAAACAATAGATGTATTTCAATCAGGGGAGGTATGCTATGCCAATCAGGATTTATACGGATAAAATATATTTGCAGGATAAAATTATATTGATAGATAATGAGTCTTTTTTTAATATAAATGTAGTCTCAGAGGAATTTGGAGAGACCGATCTAGGAGTGATGAGAGCAGTTGACGCTGCCAGACTGATTGATAAAACAACGGGATTGATAGAAACCAAATATGGATTGACAGATATTCATCATTTATCGACCGGATGTAAAACGATACTAAATTATCTTTTTTTACAGAGACATCCTATGTCATATACAGTGATAGATTTGTCAGAATGCGGCTATAATGCGCTGAATGTGATATTTGATCTCGCAGAGTGTTCAGGTCAGTCAATGGATTTTCTGCTGATGCATCAGGACTCACTCGATGAATGCGGTGAGCGGGATTACAGGATTAACAATATCAGAAGTGTGACCAATTTATTATTTTTATAAGGAGGAGGGCTGATATGCATCAGGTTTATGACTGGAATACACGAGTATTAAGTTTGACAGCGAAAAATAAGATCTCATATCATCTGCATATTCGAAAGGATATTGTAATAGTCAATGGCGTCAGCGCATCAGGCAAAACGATGCTTTGTCATTTGATAGAAGATGCGAAAAAAGATAAGAACCCGGTCATGTTGAATGATGTATCTAATATTATTGTTTTAAACAGTGATAATCTGCCGTTGCTGACTGGCTATGACAGAAAATTAATTATTATTGACGAGGCGCATCTGATTCTGACAAAAGAAGATATTGATTTTGTGAATTGTTCTACGAATCTCCGTTTTTTAATCTTTGACAGAGTTCCTATTGGATTAAATACTACACCAAATGCAAAGGCAGATATGGTATGTGAAAACGGAGTCTTTCAGTTAAATTACAGATATAATGTTAAAGGATGGTAGTATGATCTATGTAGTTACAGAAGACCAGAATTCCGCCAGAAAATTTTGGTTGGAGGTGATGAGAAATTATTGGAAGGCATCAGAGTATGAAGTGATATCGCTGGAAGAGACTGCTGGCGTCAGACATGCGGGGAATTTCATGCTTTCCCGCTATTTTGATGATGCATTTCGAAAGGCGTCAAAAGGTGATATGATTTTTGTGGCGTTTGATAATATTGGCAAATCAACCAGAGAAGAAGTAGGAACTGGGAGGATTGTCGGGTTTGACAGTGAATATTTTCTAACCAATTGTATAAAAAAATGTCGGCTGAAAGAAATATCATTTTGTACTACATATTATTATTGCTTTGAGGAGATTTTCTTATCCTACAGTGAATTGTTGGAATTATATAAAGCGGATTGTAAATCCGATGATATTTCAGATATTTTGGCATATGTGGCAAATTGCATATTGAATGGCGATAATTATTTTGATAGAGAACATGAATATGGAAAAAGGGTATCTAATTTGAGGAAGGATGCTCTGCAAAACAGAGAACATTTTGCAGATGCATTACTGTATCATGCCTCTGTGCAGATCAGACATGGTTTATTTACGATAGGGAAACAGGCTGACAAATTTGTGAAGTGCTGGATAATGGATTGTGATTGGTTATGCAAAAATGATAAAGTTTTAAAAAACAATTCTTATATGTGTGCACACTGTAAATATTCGGAGAAAAGGCAGTCCTCGCTATCCAAATTGCAGAGTGTGAAGAGCAGATCCTTATTGAAAAATGGATTTTGGATAGAGTGGTGTTAATGTTTTATTACAAATTTTCTTTAAAACCACCTCTTGTATTTTATCAACAGGAATGTCATAATAAACCAAACTGACAAAATGAAAATAAGGAGTCCATCATGTCATACACCGCATTATACAGAAAATTCCGTCCCGATCTCTTTGAGGATGTCAAGGGACAGGACCATATTGTCACGACACTTCGAAACCAGATCAAAGCGGACCGCATCGGACATGCCTATCTGTTTACGGGTACGCGCGGCACGGGCAAGACGACGATCGCCAAGCTCTTTGCGAAGTCCGTCAACTGCGAAAACCCTGTGGACGGCAGTCCATGCGGGCAGTGCAGAAGCTGCCAGACCATCGCATCCGGCGCAAGCGTCAACGTGATCGAGATAGACGCCGCGTCCAATAACGGCGTGGACAATATCCGGGAAATCATCGACGAAGTGTCCTATTCCCCGGTGGAGGGGAAATATAAGGTTTATATCATTGACGAGGTGCATATGCTTTCCATAGGAGCCTTTAATGCCCTGCTAAAGACCTTGGAAGAACCGCCCTCCTATGTGATTTTTATACTGGCGACCACCGAAGTCCACAAAATTCCAATCACCATCCTCTCACGCTGCCAGCGCTATGACTTCAAGCGCATCACGATAGAGACGATTGCGGACCGCCTGCGTGATCTGATGGCCAAGGAGCAGGTGCAGGTGGAGGAGCGCGCACTCAAATATATCGCAAAGACTGCCGACGGCTCCATGCGTGACGCACTGAGCCTGTTAGACCAGTGCATTGCGTTTCATTTCGGGGAAGAGCTGACCTACGACAAAGTCCTCGATGTGCTGGGCGCAGTGGATACCCAAGTGTTTGCGCGTCTGCTCGAGCTGATACAGGCAAAGGATATCGTCGGCTGTATCGCGCTTCTGGAGGAAGTCGTCATGCAGGGGCGCGAGCTGTCACAGTTTGTCGCAGACATTACGTGGTATCTTAGAAATCTCCTGCTAGTCAAGACTTCAGATCATGATATCGAGGATGTCATAGATGTGTCGAGTGACAACCTTGCGCGTCTGAAAACAGAGGCAGAGACCATGGAGGCAGAGGAAATCATGCGCCAGATTCGGATTTTTTCTGAACTTTCCGGCCAGATCAAATATGCCACGCAGAAACGCATCTTAATCGAAATGACGCTGATCAAACTGTGCAGGCCCGCGATGGAAACGACGAATGACGCCGTCGTGGCGCGCGTAAAAGATTTGGAAGAAAAACTTGAAAAAGGTGTTGTGCAGGCGGCCCCGGCTGCGGTACAATCAATACAGGATGCCGCACCAGAAACGCCAAAACCAGAGATGCCAAAGGCGATACCGGAGGACATTAAGCAGATCGTGAGCGGCTGGCACAGCATCGTAGCAGGGACAGGACAGCCGCTGAAAACGCATCTGAAAAACGCCCGTTTGAGTCTGGGCGGCGACAACCGGCTTGTCATCGTGGTGGAGAACCAGCAGACATATGGGTATCTGAGCAATGAGGAAAATCACAGACATGTCGAGGATATGATATCGAATTTTATCCAGAAGCAGGTGTCTGTGCAGGTGCAGGAGCTGCCAGACGGCAGACAGTTTGAGGAGCGCTATATTGATCTTGCAAAAGTGATCAATATGGACATAGAGATCGAAGACGATTGATTAAAAATGGAAGGAGCATGGAAAATGGCAAAAAGAGGAGGATTTCCGGGAGGCATGGGCATGCCCGGAAACATGAATAATCTGATGAAGCAGGCACAGCGCATGCAGCGGCAGATGGAAGAAGGGCAAAAGGAACTTGAGACCAAAGAATTTTCTGCGAAAGCAGGCGGCGGGGCGGTGGAAGTCGTCGTGACGGGCAAAAAAGAGCTTGTGAAAGTGACACTCTCAGAGGAGGCAGTAGACCCGGAGGATATCGAGACCTTACAAGATATGATTATGGCGGCAGCAAATGAGGCACTGCGTCAGGCAGAGGAGGCGAACAATGAGCTGATGGGCAAAATGACAGGCGGCTTAGGCGGACTTGGCGGAGGTTTACCCTTCTGATGGAACTTTACAGTGGATATATTAATAAATTGATTGAACAGTTTGCAAAACTGCCCGGTGTGGGGAACAAGTCCGCGCAAAGACTTGCTCTCCATGTGATCAATATGCCGCCAGAGCATGTGGAACGCTTTGCACAGATCATGGTGGATGCGAGGAAGAACATTCACTATTGCAACATCTGTTATACGCTTGCGGACAAGGAAATCTGCCCGATCTGTGCCAATCCCAAACGTGACCGGGGGACAATCATGGTCGTGGAGAATATCCGTGATCTCGCGGCGTATGAAAAGACAGGGAAATATCTGGGCGTCTATCATGTGCTGCACGGAGCGATTTCTCCCATGCTTGGCATAGGGCCCAATGACATCAGGCTCAAAGAACTTGTGAAACGGCTTGAAGGCGAGGTGGAGGAGGTTATCATCGCGACAAACTCAAGCCTTGAGGGAGAGACCACCGCAATGTACATCTCAAAACTCATCAAGCCGACTGGCGTCAAGGTGACGCGTATTGCAAGCGGTGTGCCTGTGGGCGGCGACTTGGAGTGCATCGACGAGATGACGCTGCTGCGTGCGCTCGAGGGCAGGACGGAACTTTGACAGATAATTAAAATTTCATGGGAAAAAAACTATAAAAAGTAGTGTAGATATCGGTTGTCCAGATGGACTATAATGAAATAAAATATGAATGAAAGAGAATCTACATAAAGAAAGAGGGAAAATAAATGGCAATCACAGCAAAAAATTTTGGAACAACACCAGACGGAACACAAGTGCAGCTCTACACCATCACAAACGGGAAAGGCTTCACCGCGGAAGTGACAGATTTCGGGGCAATCCTTGTCAACCTTTTTGTACCGGACAAGACAGGAAAAACCGCTGATGTCGTGCTCGGCTACGACAGTGTCGAAGGATATCTGGCAAACGGCTGCTTCTTTGGTTCAACCATAGGACCAAGCGCGAACCGCATAGACAATGCGCGTTTTACGATAGACGGAGAAACCTATCAGCTTGCGGTAAACGATGGCACCAACAACCTTCACAGCGATGATAATCAAGGATATCACAAGCGAATTTGGAGCGCAGCGCCTAAGGATAACAGCGTCGTGTTTACACTCACGGACGCGGACGGCGCCATGGGATTTCCCGGCAACAAGAATGTTCAGGTAACCTATACTGTTACAGAGGATAATGAGCTTCAGATTGCGTATGAGGTGACAAGCGACAAAAAGACGCTGGTTAATATGACCAATCATTCCTATTTTAACCTTGCAGGGCATGATTCGGGCAGCATCGAGGCGCATAAGCTCTATATCAATGCCTCACATTACACCCCTGTTTTTGAGCGCCTGATTCCTACAGGAGAGTTAGCCGATGTGACAGGCACCCCTTTTGATTTCAGGACGATGAAGCCTATTGGTCAGAACATTGATGAGGACAATGTCCAGTTAGGCTATGGACAAGGATACGACCACAACTATGCGCTTGATGGCTTTGACGGCTCCATCCAGAAGGCTGCCTCCGTCGAAGAACCGGTTACAGGCAGAAAAATGGACGTATACACAGATCAGCCCGGGATACAGTTCTATGCTGGAAACTGTATCACACCGCAGACAGGCAAGGGGGGCGCTGCCTACGGAAAACGCAGCGGACTCTGCCTTGAGACACAGTGTTTCCCGGATGCAGTCAACCAGCCGCAGTTTCAGGATGTCATCTATGGACCCGGCAGACCTTATAAGACGACAACGATCTACAAGTTCTACAATTAAAAGTGTAAATTAGCAGTATAGGAAAAAGGTTCTGGATTTGTCAGAACCTTTTTTATATTACAATAATATTTTTTTTGACAACAGACTTATTTCGACAGATTCCTTGAGTCCAAAGTGTTAAGATAGCAGTACGGAAGGAACAAAGATCTTAATTACGAAAGGATGTATAGGTGATACAAAAATGGACAAGCAAACAAATATACTCTCAAACACCCAAAATTTGATACCAGTCAACACGCGTACCATAGGAGCGCCAGAGGGAATCTATATTCTCTATCTCGAGGACTATGTACACACCTTTATCAAAAAAATTCTGTCAGTGGAGGACGAAAAGCCGCATCCAGACATTGCGCTGTATGGCAGGTCGGTAGAAGAAAGCGGCAGATTTCGGATAGTCGTCTCCGGGGCAGCAGCCTTAGAGGGCGGTGGGGACAGAATCCAGCAGCTCAACAATACATATTTTCCGTCATGTGCTTATATAGGAAACGCAAAGGCAGATTACAACAAAGATATGCAGCTTCGAATGGAGCTGACACTGCGCAGCACGAAAGTCATACTCGATGATTTTTATATTTATTACGACCAAAATGAAGAGATGCAGAACTATCTGGTAGAATGGAATACGACGAGGGATTATGACAAGAATAAAGTGGTGCTCTCCCCGACAGAGCAGGAACCGCTCAGCAGGGGGCCGGTGAAGGATGCGGCGCATCTTAGCAGAATCACACAGGCATATAACCGCGAGGAAGCAAAGATCGGCTTCATGTGGAATATTATGAATGTTCTCTGTCTGGGATTTGTAGTGTGTATCATGGCATACGGCATCATTTCCATGAACAATTACAATAAAATGCAGAGTATGCAGAAAAATATTGACTATTGTCTGGCATTTGTCGCAGAGAACACATCGCTGAAAATGACAGATCAGAAGGCAGTACCTGCCATGCAGCAAGGGACAGCACAGACCAGTTCGCAATCAGAGAATCAGCCACAGGATGTGCCTTCGACAGGAACGGAATCAGATCAGCTACAGGACACGCAGCCAGCAGGAACAGAACAGCCACAGGAGGCGCCCCAGCCAGAGACTCCGTCACAGGATGTGAAGCCACAAGGAGCAGCGCAGCCAGAGAATCAGCCACAGGATATGCAGTCAGAGAGGACAGCGCAGCCAGAGAATCAGCCACAGGATATGGCGTCAGCAGTACAGTCTGATGCCACACAAGAAATTCAGACAACGCAGTCCGATGCAGCACAGATTTTGGCACAACCCGAGGCAGAACCTGCACAGACGCTTACAACACCTCAGTATTACGTTGTCCGCAAAGGAGATACCCTGCGGACCATCTGCTATGAGATCTATGGAGACTATTCCCGCGTAGAGGAAATATGTCAGTGGAATCAAATCGAAAATCCAGATAATATTCTTTATGGACAAAAGCTTTTACTTCCCTGAAAATAATGTTATACTGTACCTATTCAGCCA
Organism: Lachnospiraceae bacterium; assembly: GCA_009774345.1. Classification (GTDB taxonomy): domain Bacteria; phylum Bacillota; class Clostridia; order Lachnospirales; family Lachnospiraceae; genus COE1. The sequence continues at coordinate 17,191 of VSNR01000079.1, forward strand.
TGTAGTTGAACATGGCTGAACTAGTTTAGATTTTAAGAAACCGTTGGCAGCTGCGGTTTCTAAATGAGGTATATTGATGGCAGAAATAAGGGATTTTAACAGAAACCAATATCTTCTCAAGGGCGGAAAAAATAAAAAAGGCAAAGATCATAAAGAGAAGAATATTGAGAAAAATAATAACAGAGACCAGAAAACGATGGACAGCATGCTCGCCAGACACAGGCAGCTCAAACTCTACACTGTTCTGGCGTTTGCCGCAGTGGCGGCAGTCATCGCAATTGGCGCATATATTCAATGGAAAAGCAAAGTGTATGTCGGCTATGGTGTCGTTCAGGAGAATGAGTGGATCAGGGCATCCGAATCCAAAACAATCAATCTCAAAGGGACGCTCTTTACTTACAGTAATGACGGTATGAGCTGTACGGATTTAAAGGGAAAGACCATATGGAACCAGACTTACGAAATGCAGAACCCAGTAGTAAGAACATGCAGCAAGACCGTGGCAGTGGGAGATTATAACGGCAGAAAGATCTACGTATCCAATACACAGGGAATGCTTGGGACAATAGAGACAACACTGCCGATCAGGGATTTTTGCGTGTCCGCCAATGGTGTTGTGGCAGCAGTTTTGGATGATTCCTCAGTGACAGCAATCTATCTGTACAGCGCTTCGGGGAAGTCCTTTGCAGACTTTAAGACCAGAATGAGCAATTCGGGGTATCCGATTGCAGTCGATATTTCAAATGATGGCAGTCTGGTTGCTGTTTCTTATATAAAAGCAGAAAAAGGGAAAATCGTTTCCAATATCGGTTTTTATAATTTTTCATCCGTAGGACAGAATTACACGGACAACTTTGTGAGTGGTTATGGCTATCCAGAGGCAGTGATACCGATGGTGCATTTTATGGGAAATGACACTGTATTTGCGGTGGCAGACAACAGAATTATGTTTTTCAAAGGAAAACAGACACCGGAAAGCCTGTCTGAGAATATGCTGTCAGAACAGATACAGAGTGTGTTTTACAATGAGAGTCATGTGGGACTGGTGTTTTATAATACGGCAGCAGATACAAAATACCGTATTGAAATCTATGACACCAGTGCCAAAAAAGTCAGCGAGCTCGCATTTGACATGGAATATAAAGAGATCTTGTTTGATTCGTCTGGAATTGTGATTTACAATGACAGTGAGTGCATGATTTACGACTGGGATGACAGACTTAAATATCAGGGAGCATTTAGTGACAAGATTGTCTGCTTTGTTCCGGGCGGCAGTATTTCAAGACATACGCTTGTCACAGACGATTCCATACAGTCGATAGAACTTCAATAATAATACGGTTTCTTATGCGGTTGTGCGCATCATAACACAGAATCATCACAGCGGAGGTAGAGCGGAATTGGAAATCAATATACTTTTTATAATCGTAGTTGCTATTTTAGTGATCGGAGTCATTTGGGGATGGAAAAGAGGATTTTTAGAGAGCGTAATACGCATTATTTCCTGCATATTGGGAATATTAGTGCTAGTCGTGCTGGCAAAAGGGATCGGAAGCTTTATGCAGAAGAGTTATGTGCAAGTCCTTATGGCGTTTGTGCTGCTGGCTGCAATCCGCTTGATTCACAAAATCATGAGATTTTTGACAGACTCTTTTAAGCTGGTGCGCGCAATTCCGATAGGGAAACTTGCGGACAAGTGTGCAGGAGCGGCGTTAGGCTTGGCAGAGGCAGTATTGATTTTATGGCTGGGCTTTCTTCTATTAGGAGTATTTGATACAATCGGTCTGAATGCGTGGGTGTTAGAGCAAGTAGAACAAAGTCGCTTTCTCACAATAATTTATTATTCAAATTACTTGATAGAGCTGCTCAAAAAAGTCTTATTATGAGGCTGAAACACAGTGTATTGATAGACAGAAAAATTTTTTGGAAAAATTTGAAAAAAGATGTTGACAACTCTTTATTTGCGTGATAAGATAAAACACGTCGCTGAGGAATACAGATCAAACAAACAGCGAAAAACCTTCTTGAAAAGTTGGGAAAATGATTCAAGAAAAAATAAAAAAAGTGCTTGACAGATGCGAAAAGCTATGATAAACTAAACAAGCTGTCGCAAACAAGACAGGCAATCAAAGCAAAGAACCTTGACAAATAAACAGTAATGCAACCCTGAAAATTCTAAAAGAAAATTTCTTGGTTTTAAAAGAAGATTCTTATAAAAGAAATTCTTTTTATAGAAGATTCAGAGAACGAAACCTAAAAGTAAAAGCATCGAAAGATGCAGATGCATTCTTGATACAAACTATGAAGAATGCAACGGATAAAAGCCAGTTTAACTGGTGCAAGAATCAAACTGAACTGCGAAGCAGATCATATTTTAACAT
>VSNR01000008.1 GCA_009774345.1 Lachnospiraceae bacterium
TTCCATATGCCGCCCACTTCCTTTAAAAAATTTCATTAAAAATTAAAATATTAAAAATCAATCACTTCCGACAGCGACAGAATACTCCAGATCAAAAGCCCCACTGTCACCACGATGCGCCAAAGCCCGTATCTGTCGTCCGCCACCTTCTCCTGCGTGTTTCGCATCCACAGGCAGGCGCACACAAGCAGTGCGGCAAAGACAGCCGGTATCAGCCACGGACAGGCCTGCATCAGCGGACTAAGCCCCATCCAGCCAAGCAGCTTTACCTCCAGGAGCTTGTCAAAAGCTTCTATCAGCGGTTCATACATCCTGCCGTCCCCAGCCGCGCCCAGATTTTTGATCATCAAAAATCCCTGCTCTAACGACTCCGCGCGGAACATACTCCATGCAATGCTGCAAAAACAAAACGTGGACAATACCCGTATCAGGCGCGGTATCCTGCGAAGTATCCTGTCAAATACCCTGTCAAAGAGATTGCCAAGCCCATTCACCGCCCCCCACAGGATAAAGGTCCAGTTCGCCCCGTGCCAGATCCCGCTCACCAGAAATACCACCATGACATTGATATAGGTGCGCGCTGTTCCCTTCCTGCTGCCGCCCAGCGGAATATAAATATACTTCGTAAAAAAGCGCGTCAGCGTCATGTGCCACCGTTCCCAGAACTCCCGGATTGACGCCGCCTTGTACGGCGAATTGAAATTGATCGGCAATGTTACATTAAACAAATAGCCAATCCCATATGCCATATCACAATACCCGCTGAAATCAAAATAGATCTGAAGCGAATAGCACACCATCACAAACATCGTGCTGATATTGTTAAGCGCCCCCACATCCGCATATCCGGCTGTCACGATCTTGGACAGGCTGTCCGCCGCCAGCACCTTCTTTGCCATGCCAAGCGAAAAGGCATACAGACCCCTGCTTAGATTTTCATACTGTAGGTGATGGTTTTTTTCTGCCCGAAGCTGCGGTATCAGCTCATCATGATACACAATCGGTCCTGCGATGAGTTGCGGGAAAAAGGACACATACGCCGCATACGCCAAAAAATCATAGCGCTCACAATCCCCCTTATAAGAATCAATCACATACGAAATCTGCTGAAATGTATAAAAGCTGATGCCAAGCGGCAGCGCAAGCCGCAAAAAGGAATAATCTGTCCGAAATACCGTATTTACATTTTCAATAAAAAAATCATAGTACTTAAAATAAAATAAAATCCCAAGATTGTAGGCAAGTCCCAAGAGCAGAACCACCCGCCGCCATCCCTGCCCGCTTTTCATGTCCATCAGCCGGACGAGAAAAAAGTTGACCAGAATGCTGATCACCAGCATTGCTAAATAAGCCATACTGTTATAGCCGTAAAATACCATCGACATCATGATCAGATAGCCCAGCGCCGCCCGCTTCCAGCCAAAGTGATGCAGCCCATAATACCCGATCACCGCAAACGGCAAAAACAAAAACACAAAAATATATGAATTAAAAAGCATAACCGCTCCTTACTGTCTTAGGGGAATCACCAGCTTTTCATACCATCGCACCACCAGCGCGTACAGGGCTGGCGAGAACAGAAACAATTTCCTGCGCAGCCTGTCCCCCCGCGAGACAATCCCGCTGGCATAAATCCGGTCCATCTCCTCCCGGTCTGCCCGGACCTCTGCTGCAAGCCTTGCCGCCGTCTCGTTATTTTTCTGGCGGTGTGCATCAATATAATAAAATAACAAGCGTCTCTCAAAAGCATACGCGGCGAGGTCTGCCATCTTGGGCGAAACCATCTTTCGGATACAGGCAATGTGCTCACGCCAAAACGGCAGCTCATCACCAAACATCCGCTCCGCACGCGATGCGTTCATAATACTGCCATCCCGGTCCAGCACATAGTGATACAGGCAACGGTCAAGATATACCGCACGGTCAAGACGGCAGAAGGCGCGCGTCGTATACATGATATCCTCCGAGTTTCTGCCCTTCGGAAACTGCATTCCCTCGACAAGCTCCCGTTGAAATAATTTGCTCCACACCGAATTGTAAATCACATAGCTCTCATGCCCGCTGATGTAGATTTGGAGCAGCTCCTCCCGCGCAAGCGGCACCACACTGCCGTCTCCGCCCGCCTCCGTCCTGTCCTTATATTCCTGAAAATACCTGCACACTGCAAGCTGTGCATGATGGTCTATGCACGCCCTGTACAGGGACGCATACATGTCCGGCTCTATCCAGTCATCGCTGTCCACATAGCCGATATAGGCGCCCTGCGCCAGTGCAAGCCCTGCATTTCTCGCATCTGAGAGACCTCCGTTTGGCTTGTGCAGGACTTTGATGCGGCTGTCTCTGGCTGCATACGCGTCGCACTTTGCGGGCGATGCATCGGTCGAGCCGTCATCAACCAGAATGATTTCCAGATTTTGATAGGTCTGCTTCAAGATCGAATCCATGCATCGGTCCAGATACGCCTCGACATTGTAGACCGGGACGATGACCGAGATCAAATCCTCCATCAAATTCTTATTTTTCACTATACTATCTCCATATTTTAACACACGTTTCCGTCCGCATCCATCAACACCCAGCCCTGCCAGTACGCATGGAGCGTCCCAGCATCCAGCGTCTCATAGTTGTCATGATGCAATGGGCGTATCATGATCTTGTCCGGGTGCCTGTTGAGTCTCGCACCCCAGATGCTAAAAGTGCTGTTTGCACAGATATTGTGGCGGCAGCGGCTCATCAGCGCCATATCCTGCAAGCTCTCTCTGCCAGTGTTCCAGTCTACGACATGCATATTCTCCCCGCAAAACTGTGCCCTTGCAAATGCCGGATCGTCAGAAAAAATATAGAACACGGGACGTTCCACACGCTCTGTAATATAGCGGATGGCACCCTTATAGTATGCATCGGTGCAGATTCCCATATACCGTTTTCCGTCTGCCACTGTGAGATAATCCTTGCGCCTTAGATGAACGCTCACAGCATTCTCACCTGCCATCGACCGCATCAAGGCAGCATTTCTCGGATCACTGCTCTCTGGAAACACAATCTTTGCCTGAAGCAGTGGAATAATATCCTCATAGTACTTTTCACAGCCCCAGAAGCCGTACAGATACACCTCATCCATCTCAAAAATCTCCGGCATATACACCGCGCTCTCCCTGACTGTCCTGTCCTTCCTGCCGGTAAGCCTGCGCCGGATCCTGTCCACAGGCTTCATGCTGTTATCCAGAAACTGCTGCCGCTCTTTGGCTGTACAGACCTCATATTGAATGCCCTCAAGCCATTCGAGTTCGAGCGGGCGCCACTCCCGCTCCGCGCCCTCCGCGTCCTTGTAAGCATAGAGGTCCAGCCTGACTTCCCTGCCAAGAGACCGGAGCTTCTCATACAATGCATACTGGTAAAGCTGATTGCCAAGTCCGCCCATGACATGTATGATAATCATGAAACCCCTCCCTTCCTCTTCCGGGAGCCGCGCTGAAAATATCCTGTGTCCGTGTCGCGGTACAGCCGCGCACAGATACACATGCAGGCAAACACTGTCACAACCAGCCCCCTGAATGTAAACCAGTGATGCTCATAAGAGTGCTGCCCTGCAAGCGCATACCACACAAACGGCATCACGGCAACCAGCAGAAAAGGAATGATGTCGATGCACACATCCGCAAGCTGGCTTCTGCTCTTTAAAATCCCTGCCAAAAAAGCCGCCATACACAGCGCGGTCAGTATCATAAACGGTTTTTCAAAATAAAATTCCACATTGCGGAGCCATGTGTCCAGCACCGTAATAGGCGCTCCATTCTGTGTGTGCGACGCGCGCAGTAAGATCTGCGACAGCGCGTTTGCAATAACCGAATCCCTTAATACCACGGTGCTCAAGATCCACTTTCCAGCCCACATCGCCCCATAGCCAAAGCCCCAGCTCACAGAGAGGCAGATAATATTTTTGACCTTTGTCCACGAATCCCGGTCTGCCTCGATGACAAGGACACAGACAAGCGGCACACCAAGACTTGCAAGCGGATACGTCAGAAGGTCAAAATAACTCGCGCACATGCCGATGAGCTGAAAATAGAGCAGCATGCCGTTTTTGTCCGCTATCCAGTCATACGCTTTGAGTAAGATGAGTACTGAAATATTTGTCAGATAGAAAATCACTGAAAATTGAATAGAGAGCGGTATCACCACCGGCATCATAAAAAGTATGGACAGTACATAGCTCCACGCTTCCCCCTCATATCCCATCTTCGAGATGCTGCGAAAGATCAAAAATACCAAAAGGAGTTGAAAAAGCACGTTAAAAACGCGCAGGTCCGCATAGTCAAACAGCAGGAAAAAAGGCTTTAACAGCACCAGATATCCATGCCAGTATCTCGTGTAATCCACCTCGCGGTATCCCTGTTCGCCACCCAGATAGCGCACCAGACCATCGAGCGGCCCCCCGCCAAAGTCGGCGCTGGTACACGCCAGTGCACGCTTCCACACAGAGCGCGGACTGTCATAGACTGCATTGCCCATCATCCACGAATCCGTGTAATTGTCAAGCTGTGTGCTGACCACGCCCGGAATCACCCTGTGATACTCACGCTCTCCTGACAGCACCGCAGCAGACGCTGACAGATGCGCCTGCATCGGCGCTGTCGGCAGCAGATAGACAAGCAAAAGCAGCCCATATCCAACACCGATGCCAGCCGCAAGCACCGCCAGTGCCCGAATGGTATGCCTTCTGAATTTTATTGCTGTTGTGTCCCCTGCACTCCTCTGCTGCACTCTTTTCATCTCCTTCTCCTGTTCATCATCTTGTCATATAATAGAGCTTTGCATTGATATCCACGATCGGCTCCACCTCATACCCCAGCTCCACAAAGGTATCTACAAACGCGTTCCACTGCCCTGTCACCAGATAGAGTTCATCTGGCAATTGCTGTTCATACACTTTTTCCAGATACGTCTTCCATGTCTGTGTGTCCGTCGCAGCGTATGTCTCCACCTCGTCATTATAGCGCAGCTTCTCCCACTGGGATTCCGCGTACTGCGCATCATGTGTAAAGTAGTACACAAACCCGTACCGCTGGTGAAAATCGAGCATCGTCGGAACCTCATACCCATCCCGCGCGTACCACTCCCGAACCACCGTGCGCAGATCCATCTTCGCCCAGTGACAGTAGATGCGGTAATCGCCATAAATACAGTACAAAATCCCTGCGGTGACAAGACCTGCCTGTACGATTCGTGACAAGACGTGTGACACTGCCGCATGAGAACTCCTCCGCAAAATCATCACCAGCTCATATAAAGATGCGGCAATCAGCACAAACCACAGCGGAAGCAGGAACATATTATAACGGTTTCCATACCAGCCATAGGCATAGATATTGAGCTTTGTGATGATATAATACAAAAGATAGACTGCTATATTGCAATACAGATACGTCCGCAGCACACGCCGTCTGCTCTTTACCGCCACAAACACAATGACTGCCGCAATCACGATCATCGCCGCGATGATCAGCCCCCAGATCTTCTCCCAGTCTCTGTCCATGTCAATCGTACACCACTTGAAAACCCACATCAGGCTATTCAAAAAATCGTCAAGAATGCCGCCCCGCTCAATGATAATCTCTTTCTCTGAAAAGAGCGTGGACACTTGGTTTGCCGATTGAGGTATAATGAACAAACAGACAAGCACCGCGCCGCCCACACCGCCGGCGACCGCAAAAGACCCAAGGGCTGTCCAAAAGCTTTGCCGCTCTTTGGCTGCCAGCGTGCTCACAAGAACACTGACACCAAAAGGAACCACGACAAACACCGCGCCATAGTGCGTAAATACAGACAGCGTACACAAAACCGTAAACAGTACAACGCGCGTGGCTGTCCTTCTCTCGCACAGCAGTATCCACACATAGAGCAGCCAGAACAGCAGCATCACAAGCAGTGCATACTCCGATGCTTCTTTGATATAGTACATCAGAATATAGATACTGGAATAAATAACAACGCAAAAAGCCGCCATCCAGCGGTCACATAACTTTCTAATCACAAAATAAAGTCCCACTGCTGCAAGAAAGCCAAATACAACACTCGAAAAACGAAACCACCACTCACCCTCGCCCGCTTGCAGCCACAGGCACATCAGCCAGTTGTACAAAGGTGGCTGCTGCTGAATCCGCACCATGCGCTCGTACATGGTGGCATATGTCGTCACGCCCCTGATCGGCCCCTGAATGGGCAGCGAACAGTAAAACTCCATCGCCTCATCCTGCCAGATAGGCGCCTGCGTCAGCTTGTACAATGCCATGATCCAGTAATATACCAATGCCGCGCCTGCCGTCAGCCACTCCGGCAGGCGTTCCTTCCACGCTCTCCTCATTCAATACTCCGAACTTCTTTAGGAACTGTTTAGCAATAGCCTATACATCTTGACTTATCTATATCTGAACAGTTCCTTATTTAAACAAATTCACTACCAGCTTCAGCCCGTACTTGACATACTGCACGAAGATGCCCGGGTCCTTCACACAGTCCCCCATCCTTCTGACAATGTACTTCGGTCTCAGATAAAAGCTCAATAAAATATTTTTCCTGAGCTTCATGACCTCATCGAGTGTCAGATGTTTGGTTCCCTTGGTGCTGGAGTGGAAGAAATCACTGCCAAGCACCGACTTCTCAAGCAGCTTCTCCTCCTTGCAGGTCTCATACATCGGCGTTCCATAAAAGGGCAGCGCAATCGTGACCTCGATAAAATCCGGGTCCGTCTCCATCACAAGCTTCTTCGTCATGAGAATGTCCTCCCTCGTCTCCCACGGGAAGCCAATCACGAAATACCCCCAGAACTTTAACCCCACTTCCTTGCACCATCTCGCCGCCTGCCGGTTCTCCTCCACCGTCGTGCCCTTGCGCATGGTCTTTAACATCTCATCACTGCCGGACTCAAATCCAAATGCCACCAGAAAACAGCCCGCCTTCTTCATCAGTTCGAGCGTCTCTTTGCTGAGCGGACGCACGCGCGAGTTTGCCGTAAACTCTATCTTGCCATAGATTCTTGAGCCGATAATCAGCTCACACATCTCCTTCACCCACGCCGGGTTGATCGTGAACGTGTCCGCCTTGAAAAAGAAGTTGCGGATGTGATGCTTCTCATAGCACTCGATCATCTCGTCCAGCACATTCTGCGGGCTTCTGAAACGCACGCGCTTGCCGGAAATCTCCGGTGTCAGACAGAACACACACTGGCTCGGGCACCCTCTGGCGGTCTGGATTGTCGCCATCGGTTCCTTGGTATCAGGACGGATATACAGCTCATTGCGCATCAGCTCGCGCGCCGGAAACGGCTGCGCATCGAGATCGTCATCCCACACATGGAAGCGGGTGGGAATCATTTTTCCAGTTTCATCCTTATATAAAATATTATTGATTTCTTCGGGTTTTCCTATTCCCTGAAAACAATAATCCGCGATTTTCCCAATACAGAAGTCAATCTCACCGCCAATCAGATAGTCTACATTTGACAGATCGAGCATGTCGAGCATCGCCTGCTCCGGCGCATAAAACAGCGCACCCTTCAGGACAACGATCGGATGATACCGCTCACTCAGCTCGTTTACCACCTTGATGTCATCAAAGATGGTCGTGTTGGTGATGCTCATCATAATCATGTCCGGCTGAAATGCCTCCATATCCTTTAAGAGCACATCAAAGGTGTCCCCCTGTGTCTGATAATCCTGCAACAGTACCTCATAACCGCTTCGCATCAGGATTGCCGCCGCATAGCCCAAGTCGTTGCAGGCGCGCATCGCCTGTGCTGAACCGTCATCAATATTCTGCTGGCAGCGGTCCTCCCCTCTCTGAAAAAGCGCCCCCGGCGGGTAAAACAGCAATACTCTCTTCTTACTCATTTCTATCGTTTCCTTTCTGTTTCCTTTCCATTTCCTATAAACTATACAGATACACCGCGTATGGCATCTCGTCATCCTGATAGGTGCCAGCCAGACGAAGCTGCATCTGGCTGGCATTGGTGATCTCCACACGGGAAAAAATATAATCGCATCCCAGCGCCTTCAGCGCCGGCGCGTCAATCAGAATCTCCTGCGGCACAGCGGCGGCATTGGCGCCAAAATCATAGAGATTCTCCCCCGACGCCGAAAACAGATACGCCCTGCATCCCCAGTCGTCATAATAAGTCTGCCAGTTTGGATTCGCCTCCAGTGTGGGGGCGATCGCCGCGCGGAACTGTTCTTTATAGGACTGGCTGTAATAGCCGCAGTACCCGTCAATCGTTGTGATGCCGTTGTAGGAGAGCATCGCCGGGTGAAATCCATAGACACATGCCCCCTGCTCTGGTGTGTAGCCAATGTCCTGTTTGATCTTTTTTATCAAAGTGCCTCCATAAAATTCTCTGTAACTGAGCTGATTGACTTCCTTGTGTTTCACAAGCTTGTACAGATTACAATAGCATGTGTTATAGAAATCACTGTACTCACACTGTGTCCCTCCGACAACGAGAATCGCAGCGATACAGGCAAGATACGCGACGGTCTGTTTACGGCATAACATATTTTTAACCGCGATAAAAAAGGCAAAATACCACGCAAAGGCATTGAAAAAAATCGTTCTGCCGTACTGAAACCCTTTTAGCGGCGGCAGGAGCGTCTCGACCAGTACGCGTAGCGGTTCCCAGAAATAAAGGGCATACACCGCACAGTTAAACACGATAAATAACACCGTGATATTAAAAACATCCGCATAGATCTTCCCCGCCCTTCTGCCAGAGAGATACCTGAAATTATTCCATATAAAATAAACTGTGCAAACCGGCAAGACCCAATACGTATGGACAGACTTTGCATGGGAAAATCCATGCAGAAATACATCCACAAAACAGCGCCACAGCTGCAATGCGTCATAACTTGCCGTCACCATCGTGCTGCGGATGGTCTCCTCGTTGGATAACAGCATCACGCCAAACAACCGGTACTCAAAGCACACAAAGCCTGCCGCCAGCGCAGCAAACGCCCCCAGAAGTGACAGCGGCAGCTTCCGGTCCCTGATCCATAATACAAAGACTGCAATCAGCAGATATCCCAGCAAAAACGCACCAAAAAAAGTAAAATACGACACCAGCGGATACAGAAAGACCGCGCCAAACAGCCACCAGCGCGGCTTGCGGTAAATACGTACCAGCAAATATAATATGAGCGGCATCGAGGCAAAGCAGAGTCCATACATCGGATAGACTGGCAGCAGCGCAAATGCCGTGGCAGTCAGGACGACCACTTTCTCGTACTTCGGATAGGTCTGTGCCAGCAAAAGCCTTGCAAGCAGCACACCAGACCCCACCGCAAGCACGAGCCGCAGCAAATATCCCGCAATATAGGCATAGATGTCTGGCAGTATCAGATACAGCAGGTTATACAGTGCAAACTCCGACGGAAAATAATCTCTGTCAATACTGCCAAGTATGGGCAGCTCCTGTCCATGGACAAAAAATGCGTGATTGTCAGAAAGGAACTTCAGCTGTGTGATAAAAAGATCGAGATTATCGCAGATTCCCACATAAATCTGGTCTTTGAACAACAGCAAAACCGCCGCCTCAAAGACAAAAATCAAGCCCGCCAGCATCCAGTGCCAGTACTTTTTGATTGCACCCATCACGCCTCCTTAATACATTGCCGATACGATCAGATTTTGATATAACTGCTGCAACGGCAGGGCAGGGTCCGCCGCAAAGCCCTCCTTCGCTGGAATCACCTGACCGTTTGGCATGACAAAATTACCGTCCTGAATCAACGACGGAAGCGCCGCTGTCTCAAATACCATGTCATTGATGGTGGTGTACGCCGGCACATACTGCGAGAAATCCTGCATGATAAACTGATAGAGCTTACGCGCGAGCAGATTATAGCCCGCGTCGTTTAGATGACAGCCATCGCATATAAAATTTCCATATTTTTCAAGCGCCTCCCGATTATCCGCAGTATTCAGATCATAGTCTGCATACAGGTCTAACACCGGAACACCATAGTACTGACATCTGTCCAGCATTGCGATGCGGTACTGGTTGAGTGTGCCAGTGCCATAATTCCCATAGGTACTGCGCTTATAGGAATGAGTCTCATCAGCGTCCTTGCTCTGCTGATACGGCACGATAAAAACAAGATCTGCCGCGTAGGCATTCTTGAGATATGGAATCATGGTGTTGAGGGCGCCGTAAAACGTATTGGGCTTGCTGTCTGTGCGCTTTCCGATCGGGCAGTCCCCAAACCAAAAATCGTTCGTGCCGCCAAAGACAATCACAAGATCCGCTGCCTTATCCATCGAGTACATCCTGTCCACAAACGAGCCGGGGTTGGTGTAATCAACGACAATATCTGTAATCCTTGAGCCGGACACGCCGTAATTATTTACCTTCGCGCCGGTAAGCTTCGCTAAGACTGCGGGAAATGCCTTGTCCGGCGTCCTCGCGCCCACGCCCTCTGTGAGCGAATCTCCCAGAATGTTGATCCTGTGATACTGATCAAGCGCATAACCCTGCTGCTGCACCTTCATCTGCTCCGCCAGTATTACCGCTGTCTCACTGTCCACCGATTCAATCTGCAATGCAAATGCGTCCTGCTGCGCGGCGTCCGGTGTCACTGCATCCTCAGGCAATACGTCCGGCTGTGCTGTCGTATCGGCGGGCAATGCGTCCGGCTGTGCTGTCGTATCGGCGGGCGTCTCCACCGCTTCGGCAGGCTGCACTTCTGTCGGCAATGCCTCAGCGGGCTGCGTTTCTGTTGGCAATACTTCTGCCTCTGGCGCTGTCTCATCTGCAAGCTCTGCCGCCGATGCGCAGACAGGATTCATCAGCATCATCGCTGCACATACTGCCACAACACTTGTTTTCACACTTTTACTTGTCTTCATTCGTCTCCATTCCTTTCGTTTTGGACCAAAAACCTTCATCCACGGATACTCCCCTGAAATAAATCTCTGTCTGCCGCGGAAGCGACGGAAAGCGTTCATATCCCGTCCGGTCCCCCTCTTTCGGATAAAAAAACCGGACACCGTTCACCTCATAGCTTTCTAACGGATACTTCCCATAATCCTGCTGCCATACATAGGCTGGCTTATCCCGCTCTGTGTCTATATATCCTGCAAGCGATACCAGTTTGACCGCGCAGAATCCCCAGAGCAGAACGGCACCCACAGCAGCCGTCTTTTCTATAATATCCCTTTTTTGCCGTTTGTCAAAGTATTTTATCAAAATATCGCATAAAATACCTGCTGTTATCGTAAAAACAAGCAGGACATATGCGTATCCATACCGCAAAAGCGGCGCTGAGAACTGCCAAAACACATAGGATGCCGCCACTGCACCAAGCACCAGCAAATATTCCCGGTGCATCCGGTCTGACTCGCGCTTTCTAAACACTGCCCTGACAGCCATGGTACAAAACAGCAGCAGGCACACGAAATCTGCCAGAATAAACAGTTTTCCCAGTGCAGGCAGCGCCTCAAACCACGCAGGCATCCAGGCTGTCAGCGGCAGCTCCACCAGCTCCGCATTGTTTACTCCCCTGCCGTATGCCTTGATCTCCGCCGCATCGCGCGCTGCCGCTGACGCGTCCATCTTCCAGTCCACCGGAAAGATATCCAGCGCCGGAAACGGATACAGCAGATATCCAGACAAAATCACCGTCCTTGCAAGCCACGGCGCCACTGTGATAAGCCCCATCAGCAGATACACGCCAATGTCGCGCCAGCGCCTCCTGCCATCCAAAGGCTGTAGTAACATCGTTACCGGCTTGAAGAGCAGTATCAAAATCATCCCCGCTGTCAGCTTCAGTGTCACAGCGTACACGCCTGCCACACACAAAAGCGCATAGGGCACAACAGACTCCTCTTTGCTTTCCAGTAAAGACAACCACTTGATGACAATAAAAAACACCGTGCACATGATGGCATAATCTGATGCAGGTGCCACGACATCACTGTAAATCACCGTCAGGTAATACAGTGCGCCAAGCCGTGCAAAATCTGTGACTAGCATCCGCTCCCCTCGGTATTTCCTGCTATAAAACAGCGGGAGCACCTGTGTCCAGAGCAAAAGCGCCATCAGCCCATTGACAGCATGGAGCGGTCTGATACCGAGAAAGTGCAGGCTGTAGAGCGCAGACAGCGCAAAGAAAGAACTGTTGTACGCAAGACGCACATGGATATTGCCAAGTCCCTTCACAATACCGTACTCCTCTATCCACCGGATGCTCTGTGCATGATAAAGATCAGAATCATAGTGCATATATCCTCTGGAAGTACAAAAACACCATACCGCAATGCTGACCGCCATGATAAGCTTCCACGCAGCCCCCTTCTGGCGCCATGACACACTGAGCACCTCTCCAATCTGACGCCATGACACCAGCGCAGTCGCAAGGCAGGCAAGAACCAGCAGCAGATTTGCCGCAGCGCCGACTTTATAAAACAGGCTGAACACCTGCGCATAGACAGTGACCGTCACAAGACCTGTCCCGGTGATACTGACAGGATCTCTCACCCGATACCCGAGCAGCCTGCCAATCATGCTGCATACTGCAAACCCGACAAGAAAGGCAGTTACGACGATATAGATCCAACTCAACAATACAGAAATCATTTTTCCTCCACAATGGATTCATTTTTTAAGTATTTTCATCTCTGCCAAAACGTGTTACACTATACTTAGGTTTGTTTGAAGATAGGAGGCAGCTATGAATCAAAAATTAAAATCAATGGATATCATAAAGGGCATTGGCATCATTATGATTATCATCGTACACAACCGGCATTTTCTCATGCTGGATATATCTGGACTGCGTCCGCTGATGAACTATGGTCAGATGGGATGCCAGCTTTTCTTCTTTGTGTCGGGCTTTGCCCTCTGCTATGCGTGGGAACATCTGTCGGAATCCAGCCGCCGCAGACGCCGCGCCCCGAAACTGCTGCGCTTTTATCTGCGCCGTTACCTGAGGCTCGCACCGGGCTTCCTGCTCTTTATGATAATCCATTTCGGACTAAATATACTGTTACTCAATGTGCTGAGCTTCCCGCCCGGATTTATCATGAACCGGGAGCTGCCCGGCATCCTCACCAATGTGTTCTTTGTACACGGGCTCTTTCCTGACTATATCAACTCTGTCTTTCCCGGGGGCTGGTATATCGGGACTGCCTTTTTGCTGTATTTGACCTTTCCTTTTTTGTATGGGCTCTTTCGCAGACTGCGCCGCATCCATCCGCTCTGTATGGCTGTGCTGCCCGTCCTGCTGCTTGTCCTGAACGTATTTTTGCTGGGCTGGATCGCTGATTGGTCAGATCAGGAACTATATCTGGACAACAACACCTTTTTGTATTTCTTTTTCACAAATCACCTGCCGTGTTTCAGCCTTGGTATCGTGTTGTTTTTTCAGGAGAAAAATAACGCTCGTTTTTGCTCTAAATTTCCGCTTGCAGTCTCTGCGCTGCTGTTTGTCGTGACAACAGGCTTTGGTATCTACTGGTTCCTAAATCCAGCTTCCGAGAAGACCTTCGCCCTGCTGCCGTCGCTTGTCGGGCTGTCTGCATACTTTCTTGCCGTGTCACTCATCCATATCGAAGTTCGAATGAAAACGCTGCGCGGGAAAAAGCAGCATACGCGGCACGCAAACCCACTCACGGACTTTCTGGCACAGTGCGGTCAAAACTCCTACGGAATGTATCTGGCACACCCACTCGTCTGCTGGTACGGTATGAAGGCACTGAACTATTTTCTCACAGAAAATAACGGCACCTACAATGATCTGCTGCTCTATGGACTGCTGCTTGTACCATCGGTCTTTATCGTGTTCGTGATCGGTCTCTATGTCGAGAAGCTGCTCACATGGATTGACCATAGACTAAGACGCAGCTAACAGATGGACGCCCGCTCCTTCTTCGTCTTGCCGACAATCAGATAATCCACACCATTGCCTTTGGCGGCAAGCCCGTCCTTCTCATAGCGGTCTCCGACCATCAGCGCATCCGCCGCCGCGCAGCCTGTGTCCGCGAGAATCACAGCGATTCCTCTGGGGTCTGGCTTCATGGCGCCGATGCGCGCATCGGCCGAAGTATAACAGCAGTCCGCGCGGATGCCAAGCGCCTTTAATTTATTTTCTACAGGATAATCAGAGTATACAACGACGGTTTTATGCTGTCTGTGAAGCGTATCAATGGCATGTGCCAGCACCTCATCTCTGTACGCCGACAGAAAGCGAAGCGGCATCTCCAGCATAAAAAACGAAATGACGTTCTGAACCCGGGCGCGCTTCGTATGCATCTGGTCCGCCACGTACTGATACTGTCTGTCCTCTAATCCAAGGGCGCTGTACTTCGGATTTCCTTCGCATTCTTTCTCGTGTACTTCCCACGCTTCCCGCACTTTGCGGTATTTTTTAATGATCAGAAAGTCCTTTGCGCAGCGCGGGTGGGTCAGAATGTAACCCGCGAGAAACCCTATCATACGCAGTCGGAACGGTCTTTGAAAGTACAGCGTGCCATCTAAGTCAAAAATCACCACCTGATAGTCATACAGGCTTTTTTTCCTCATACTGCTCTGATTCATAGCTCACACCCTCTTTCTTCTATCTCCACAACTTTCGCCCTATTTGCGTGTTGGAATAAAAAATGCCGTCTCCCACATCTTCATGATCGGGATATCTATCACAGTCAGCAGCGCAAACAGCACCACAAGCACGCCCACCAGTATCATCAGTTTTTTCTCCCGGAACAGTTTCTCCGGCTTCTGCGCTGCCGAGTCTGGCTTGTGCGCTATGTAGAGATAATAGCAAAACAGCAAAAACAGCACCGGAATTGCCACAATGTACTCAATTCTGTACTTTAATAAGAAAATGCCAATCAAAAAGGTCGCACACAGCGCATAGAAGAACGAGGAGCACAAAAGTGATGCCTCTGTGTAGGTCGCAAAGGACTTGCGGTATGACCCTGCAAGGCTTGGGTTGTTGATCATGCGGTACTCCGCATAGCGCTTGACCGCCATCAAAAACGCGCCCGCCATCCAGTAGCCGACCAAGATGCTAGAAGGCGGATACACATCCTCACAGACGATAAACCAGCCAAGCAGCAGGCGGATCATGTTGTTGATGGATTCTGACAAGACATCAAGATACACAATGTCCTTTGTCCGTATCGGCTTGACATTGTAGAGTACGCCCATGACCAGCAGCCAGAGCTCTGTCAGCAAAAACGGAATATTGACTGCAATAGACAACAAAAGTCCCAGCACAATACACACCGCATATTCTGCCATCACAAGGGAGAACTTCATATTCTGGCTGACGACAGGCCTGTTTTTCTTGGTGGGGTGGTACTTGTCAAACTCTGCGTCGAGCCATTCATTGATGACATAGTTTGCCGATGCGATAAAACAGGTGGCAAAAAATCCTGCCGCAAGTTTGATGATAAAGCTGCCCCACTCGTCGGGCATACGGATGAGTATCAATGCGAGAACAAGCCCCGGCATGATAAATACATTCTTGACCCAGTGGTCGGGTCTTGCAATCTTGATATAGGCGCCGATCGGTGCTGTATTTTGTTGGTTCATTTTATCCCTCCATGTCCTTTTCATTCATCTGCATCCACGACTGGAACATCAACAGATACCAGATTTGGATGCGCCAGTTTCCATTGTCCACAAAGTCCCGCCAGATTCTATGGACCTCGTCTGCGTTCAGGATTCCCTGACGCCGGATCTGAGCCGTATCCAGCAGCGACTCCGCCCATTCCCGCAGCCCCGGCTCCCGCAGCCACTGTGTAACCGGTATCGAGAAGCCTTTCTTTGGGCGGTCCATCATGCTTTTTGGCACATAGCGGTACAGAACATCCTTTAGTACCAGCTTGCCCTCCTCGCCCTGCTTTTTATAAGACATCGGTATCGTCCATGCAAACTCGACGACATCCTTGTCCAGCATCGGCACGCGCGTCTCGAGCGATACCGCCATCGCGGCGCGGTCCACCTTGACCAGTATGTCATCTGGATGATAGACCTCCATGTCCATCAGCATGATGCTGTTCTGTGTGTCCTCCAATGCACCGTAGGGAAAGCTGTTGTGCTTGTAGGGGTGCATCGACCGCTCGAGCGCAATCTTTAGATTCGATGCTTCCTGCGCATTGGAGAGCTCATACAGATGCTCCGGGCTCTTTGCGCCCAAGAGATATGCCTTGGTCTGTAGCAGCTGGTGGTCTCGAATCAGCGGATTGCCGACCAGAAAGCGGCTTGCAAGCTTCCGTATCCCATAGGGATACGCCTTCATCTTGCTCCAGATACGGTTGATGGACGAATACGTCGTATATCCGCAGAAGAGTTCGTCCCCGCCGTCGCCGCTCAGGGATACCGTCACATGCTCCCGCGTCATTTTGCTCACGAGATAAGTCGGAATCTGGGAGGAATCGGCAAACGGCTCACCGTACATCCACGGCAGCTTGGGAATCACTTCCTTGGCATCCTGCGCTGTGATATAGAGCTCTGTGTGCTCTGTGCCAAGATGCTGCGCGATCTCCTTTGCGCAGACTGCCTCATTGTAGTCTTGGTTCTCCATGCCAATCGTAAAGCTTTTGACTTTGCGCGCAGACTGCGCCTGCATCAGCGCCACAATGGTACTGCTGTCAATCCCTGCCGACAGGAACGCACCGACTGGAACATCTGCAACCATCTGTTCCCTGACCGCATTTTTTAAAAGCCGCTCGAGTTCATCCGCCGCCTCCTGCCTGCTTCCCGCAAAAGGATGCGCCTGACCGTATCTTGCCGCCTCGCGCACAGACCAGTAGGTCATTACCTTGGGCGCTTTATAAGGCGCTTCGAGTTCCAGCATACAGCCGGCATCTAATTTGTATATATCCTGATAGATCGAGTACGGTGCCGGGATATACCCATGGATGAAATACAATTGCAACACCTTGGTGTCAACTGCATTGTGAAAATCATGGAATGCGCGGATGCTGCCAATATCCGAGGCAAACACAAAATGCCCATTTACAAAGCCATAATACAACGGTTTCTCCCCGATGCGGTCCCGAATCAGCGTCAGTTTCCCGGTCTGTCTGTCATACAGGGCAATCGCAAACATGCCCTTGCAGTGTCTGACCGTCTCTGTCACGCCGTATGCCTCAAACGCTTCTAACAGCACTTCGGTATCGGATGTCCCCCGGAAGGCAGCCACTTTTTTCTCTTTTAACAGTTTGTCCCGCAGCCTTTTATAATTGTAGATCTCACCGTTAAACACGCACACAAACCTGCCGGATGCCGACTGCATCGGCTGTGACCCGGTGTCTGACAAATCCACGATGGAGAGCCTGCGGTGCCCCAGTACGACAGAGGCATCCTCATTTGCCCAGATTCCTCCGGCATCGGGTCCTCTGTGGCGCATCCGCTGGTTCATCTTTTCGATGTTTTCCTTCCAGTTTGCGGGATGATTGCAAAAACCTGCGATTCCACACATATGCTTAACCTCATTTCTTCTATAATAAATAAACTCTTTTCTATATACCAATCCTCACCGCATCTCATACAGATCTTCCTCGCTGCGGACCAGCAGCCGCGTGCTGACCAGCGTGTGATCTGTGGCATCATAGACTTCAATCCTGACCGTATTGTCATCCGCAATTTCGCCGGCACGATCGTCTGACGGCAGAAGGCGCTCCACTTTGCCATACACGTCAATATTGCCAATCAGCTCTTTCATCTGGGGATCCTGATAAATATACGATGTCTCCGCAGCGTATAGTTTCGTCTGGTAATCTCTGTCATTTAAGAGCATCAGATACGACCATGCATTCTGCTGTCCGTCGAGCCACTCCTGTTTCATCCTGCGGTATTCTTCATAGTCCTCATGCCAGAAGGCATATGCGGACTGTGCCCTGTGGTCCTCCACCTCATAATGTGCCGTGATATAGTCTCCCAGATACGCCGTCACCTTCTTTGCCCCGGAGGCATTCAGATGATGTGCCTCATCTGCGCAGTCCGTCGCATAGTTGATCACCAGATCTTCATAGACAAAATTCAGATACGGAATCCCATTTTTCTCTGCGGCCGCATATCCCCAGTTTGCCACCTGCTGATCGCCCTCTGGCATGGTGTAGGGAATATACATCAAAACCACCTCTATCTTCTTCTCTTTGCACAAGTCAATTATTTTCTGTAAATACTGCTTATTGAGACGGTCTGTCGGATCGTACTCTTCCTTGGGAATCAGCGTCGGCGGCACATTCACCGTGACTTCCTCCCGAAGCTCTGCCCCTTTTTCAAGCCCTGTGCCCGGTTTCAGATCCTCTCTGCCAAGCTCCTCCCACCGGCTGTGATACAGCGACAGGTTAAACAGATATTCCATGCGCTTCCCTGGCTCTAACAGGTCCTGAACCATCTTGACTTTCAGCATGGAAAAAGGCATGGCATCTGTAAAATTGTGAAGATACTGCTCGTTTACTTTACTGTCCCCGTCCACTGCGTACAGATCAATGACCACGACCTTTGGCGTCGTAAACTGTAACGCATTGCGAAGCTGCCAGTAATTCGTACAGATGTTTTCTGAATGGTTTGCCATATTATAAGAAACAATGCCATAATCCCGCCATAACTCCATCGGATACACTGCGTTGATCACATGGCTCGTCCCCAGAAACAGGACATCAAAGTCTTCCTCCTGCTGATAAAAATCATAATACTTCGAATAGCTGTACTTTCGCTCAAACAATTTCTGTGTCACACCGACCACAAGAATCAGAAGCAGGCTAAAACAGAGAACTGCCAACACCCTTCTGAATTTTATCATCCTAGAATTGGAAGTAAATAAAGCTTGAGGCATCATAGCTCCCTCCCCACACGCCAAATACCAGAATAAACCAAAATGCTGTAATATAGCATAACCACCTGCACCACAATTCCTGTTCGATCAATATATCCCGTATCCGAATCCCCCTGTATTTCAAGAAATCTGCCACAATCATCACCGCAATGCCAAACACCAGTACCATAAAGCTCTTTGCACTCAGTCCCAGCTCATACAAAGATCCATCCCACAAAATATGGATATTGCCCACATGCACCATACTCTTGATCATCAAAAATGCATCCTTGATCGTCTCTGCCCTGAAAAAAATCCATGCAAAATCGACAAGCGCAAACGTGATCAGACCGCTCACCAGCTTATGGCCGATGCTCTCCGGTTTCAGCGCAAACAGGCGATTGAGCTTGTCCCTCACCGGTCTGGTGATGCCGCCGATCACCTGATAAATCCCATGAATCAGTCCCCACACCACATACGTAGCCGCCGCGCCATGCCACAGACCGCTGACCAGAAACACAATGACAAGATTGCGGTATTTTATGAGCGTACCGCGGCGGTTCCCGCCAAGTGGAATATAGAGATAATCGCGGAACCAGCTTGACAGCGAAATATGCCATCTGCGCCAGAACTCACCGATGCTGCATGCGAAATACGGACAGTCAAAATTCTCCATCAGCTGAAAGCCAAGCACCTTTGCCGCGCCGATGGCTATCGTCGAATACCCTGCAAAATCACAGTAAATCTGTATGGCAAACAGCACAGACGCCACGATGATATACATTCCTCCATACTGCGGATAATCCCCATAGACCGTATTGACAATCACTGCCACCCGGTCTGCCACCACCAGCTTCAGGAAAAATCCCCAGAGCATGACAAGCAGCCCCTCCCGCATATTGTCATAGTCATACGCGTGCGGCTGATTGACCTGCCTGAGCAGATTCTTAGAGCGCTCAATCGGTCCTGCCACCAGCTGCGGAAAAAAGGACACAAACAGCGCGTACATGAAAAAATTGCGCTCGGCAGTGATATCCCCGCGATACACATCCATCGTGTAGCTCAGCGCCTGAAACGTATAGAAGGAAATCCCGACCGGCAAAAGCAGATCAAACGCGGGCTTTGGCATGGAAAGCCCAACCTGCGAGAGGACAAGGTTGAGCAAGTCCACTGCAAAATCAAAATATTTGAAAAAAAACAACACCCCGATATTGAGCACAAAGCTCGCAGCCACTGCCGCCTGCTTTCCCCGCTTTGTCCCGGCGCGCTCAATCACAATGCCGCTCAGATACGTCACGCCTGTAGAAAACAGCAGTAACAACACATATCTGGCGTCCCAGTTCATATAAAAGTAATAGCTTGCCGCAAGCAGCCAGAGATACTGTACCTTCTTTGGCAGCAAAAAATTGATCGCGACAACTATCGGAAAGAATATAAGAAAACTATATGAGTTAAAAACCATGATCCTGCTCCTGTTTTTGTTTCTGTTTCTATTTACAGATAATATCACAATTTTTGATTAATTCCTAGTATGTGTAGAAAAAAATAGCGTATTCCAAACAATGGAATACGCTATCTTCATTATGATATGGTAATCGGTATCAGCAGTTCCTTATTGGAACCATCCGTCGTGGTGACTGTGATTGTCGCCGTTCCTGTGCCCTTGACTGTAATCTTGCCTTTTGAAGATACCTGAACCACTTTCTTATTGCTAGACTTGTATTTGAAAGTCTGATTGGTCGATGTGATCGGCCGCACAGAGAGATAATCCGCCAGATTGAGCGTATCACCCTTTCTCCTGAGCTTGTCAAGCTTGTTGTCCAACCCTTCATCTGCGTAGAGATTTGTGATGATGGTGCCAACGCAGACATTAATCTTGCACTTTTTGTTTGTACCGTCTTGTACTGTTGCTGTCACGGTCGTTGTGCCCGCTTTCAGACAGGTAATCTTGCCGTTGCTGTCCACCTTCAAAATCTTTTTGTCACCGGACTTCCAGGTCACTTTCTGATTTTCTGTATTTTTCCCTGAAGTATCTGTCACTTTCACGCCGAGCTTGACACTCTCATCATCTATATCAATACCCAGTGTGGTGTCTGTCTTATACTCATCACTCTTTCCGTTCTGTGTGATCACCACCTTCTTGGCTGGATTGGCTATAGATACATGAAACTCACAAGTTACACCGCTGTTATCGCCCGCTGTCGCGATGACAGTTGCATAAGGTTTTCCGCTTAAATATTTCTTCGCAGTAACTTTTCCTGTCTTTGATACAGAGAGGTATGATTTGTCCTCGTCTGCCACTTTCCAGGTCACTTTCTTGGTCGTGGATGCCAGCGGTCTAAATCCGACGCTCAGCTGCACGGATTTCTTGTGTGCCACGCTGACCTCACCTGCACCGCTCTCGGTTATTTTGACATTCTCAGGCACTAATTTCGTCACCTGTTTTGCCACAACAACCGTCACGGTCGCCTTCTTGCCGCTGCCGTCCGCCGCTGTTGCGGTGATCTTGGCTGTTCCTGCCTTGACAGGTGTCACGACGCCTCGCTTGTCCACCGTTGCAACAGATTTCTTGCTCGATTTCCATGTCACATACTCATCATAGGTATCCGCCTCGCCGTCAACAATTGCGATGAGACTCAGATTCGGATTGCCGTTATATCCTTTGACAATGTCCACACCAAGCTTCTTGCCAGATACCAGCGTACTGCCGCCGTCAAGCGCAATATCCACTTTTCTGACTGGGCTGGTCACTTCCATCGCAAACTTGGTTGGGCTGCCCTTCTTTGGTATTGCTGTGATCGTGACAGTTCCTCTTTTCTTCGCTGTCACTTGTCCCTTTGAGTTAATGGTAGCAACAGACTTGTTGGAGCTTCTCCACTCACTGATTGCTGTTTTTCCTGCGGAGAGCGTCACCTTCTTGCCGACCGCAATCCGGTCTGAGCCTGTGATTACCGGCGCTGCATTCTCAACATGGATTGTACAGGTGTCTTTGCTGTTAAATCCGTCTGCACTCGCTGCTGTGATCGTCGCCTTACCATCTGAAACCAGTGTGACATTTCCGTCCTCATCCACTTCTGCAACCGCATCATTGGAACTGCTCCACTTGATCTCGCCTGGCTCCTCTGTAATTGCCTCTCCTACAAAATCTGCCGCCAGACGAAGGCTTCCCCGCTGTTGGTCATTCATGTCACAATATATATTTTTCTTCTTGCTCTTGATCTCAATCGGATATCTGTCCTCGTCAAGACACCGAATCTCGACCTTCTGTTTGGTACGCATAATATACACTTCAAATGTGTCATATGCTCCACCGCCGTCTGCTGCCTTTGCCGTGATCGTCACCGTACCGTTCTTTCGAATAGCAGTGATATTTCCTTTGTCATCTACTGAAACTGCCTTGCTGTTGGAGCTTGACCATTTGACTGCCTTGTTCAGTGCATCCCTTCCGCCAACTTCCGCCTTGAGCTGTATGGTCTTGCCTGTCCCAATATAGTGACTGCCTGTGATCTTCACACTTTTGGCAAGCGTATTGACAACAACGTTGACGGTTGCCTTCTTGCCGCTTCCGTCTGTGGATTCTGCCGTAATCACTGCATTGCCAAGCTTGACGGCGGTGACAGTACCATCTGCACTGACGGTCGCCACGCTCTCATCGCTCGATGTCCAAGTCACATCCTGGCAGGCAGTGCTTGGTCTTACATACACTCGGAGCTTCTTCACACTAAGCTGGTCATCTGGATCCAGACCCAGTGATTTATTATTTAATACAATAGATTTATCAGGGCGCTCCTCATCATCATAGTACACATCATTGTCAGGAATAATCTGAAAATCCTTAATTGCTTCTGTGACTGTCATCGCATAATATGCTTCGATCGCACTGTTGCCAACCGATGTAGCCACAATCTGCGTATCGCCCGCCTTTACACCTGTAACAACGCCTGTTGTCTTGTCAATCTTTGCCACCTTTGGATTCAATGACTCCCATGTGACATTTTTATTCTTTGCCGACAATGGTCTGATCTCTGCTGTGAGCTTGATGGTCTTTCCTTTCATCACTCGGTGGCTTCCCTTGATGATAATCTCTGAAGCCTGCTGCTCGACACTGATGGTTGTCTGTGCTGTAATGCCGCTCCCGTCTGCCGCAGTCGCGGTGATGACTGCCTGTCCTGCCTTCTCCTTCACCGTCACGGTACAGCTTCCATCCTTGTTGTCCTCAATGGTCGCCACTGCCTCATTGGAGGATTTCCAAATTACACTTGGGATCGAGTTCTCGGGTACTGTCTTTACGCTCAGTGTGAAAATTCTCTCATCCAGCAGCGGATTCACAACAATCTTGGAATCTGTTACGGGATTTCTGAGATCATTTCCTTTATAGAGATTAATCTTTGTCACTTTTGGCTTCACAACGACCCGGATACTGCCCTCGGCACCGTCTCCATTGGGTCCTAAGTCGAGGGATCGCGCCGTAATGACAGCCTCTGTCTCCCTTGTAACCTCTCTTGCCGTCACAGTATAGGTATCCTTGCCCTCGTCCTTTATCAGCTCCAGCACATTTTTATCACTACATGAAATGCTCAGTTTGCGCTCCGTGGCATCCGCCGGGAAATATTGCGGCGATATCTTAAACTGCTGTCCGCCGGAAAGCAGCACACGTCCCTTATCATCCGTCACGACAGTGCCATTCTTCGATGCAGGTTCCGGCACAAGTGTGAGTTCATTGACCACACTCATCACGCGGATACGTACCTTGGCACTCTTTTTGCCCTTATCTGTGGACCTCACTGTGACTGTCGTGATACCATCACTCAAGGCACGTATCTTACCTGAATATTTGTCTACAAACTCAAGAACGCCTTCATCATCCTTAACCTCCTCTGTATCTTGAGGAGTCACAGACCAAACCACCTTCTGGCTTGCATCATTTGGAGACACTTTGACATTCAGATTCTCAACCGGATATTCCAGACGGTTGCCCTTTGACGTCCCCACTGCGATAAACTTTGCTGTAGCATAATCATAGATGACCGTTTTGTTTGTGACATCTCTGTCATCGAGTTTGATCGTGAGCTCGTCTGCCAGCGGACAAACCATCACATTGAGTATCTTGATCTCATCTTTATACTGCGCCGTAATCTTGGCCTTTCCCGGCTTCTTTGCAGTGATCTCCGCCTTTGCAGAACCATCAATCAGCCCCGATATCCCCTCGACATTTGCCACCGTATCGTCTGTGGTAGACCATGTGACTCTGTTGTCCCCGGAAGTATTGCCGCTGATGACGGCCTCCACGATATATTTCTCTCCCGCTGCGATGTCGAGATCTTTGAGATCCTTTCCGTAATCCGGGTCCTCCCTGTCATTGGCATCTCTGATCCAGATCACGATCTCTGTCTGGCTCACTGTCACCTTAAAACGCAGTTCTGTAGACAGAGAACCATCAGCTAGTTTTCCGATAATGACCGTATCCCCTGATTTCACTGCGGTCACTTTTCCATTTTCATCCACTGTCGCAATGCTCTCGTCATCAGACTTCCATGTCATTTTCGTATTTTCAGCATCCTCAGGAGTAAACTTTACTTTGATGTCATAGGTATCCTTGACTGCCATCGTCACTTTTTCGTTTAACAGCTCAATGCGCTCGACGCCTCCTGGAATACTGCTGCCAGACCCCCACCCGGCATACGCAATGCGGGGCCCCGTCACCTTGGAGGTAAAGCTGAATGTTTTATTCTGCGATGCGTCGGCATACCATCCTTCAAACACTGCACTGCTCTTGGTTGGATTGCTTCCCGGCTCTGTCACGGTATCGCCCTCATCTACAATCTCAAAATACCGGTCAAAACATCCGCCGCTTGGCTCGAAGATCACAGGATACTGATAGCTCTCCGACGGCTGTCCCTTCATCTCTGCCTTGAGCTCCTCCGCTGTCTTGCTGTACTCTTTTCCTGCTACTTTGATATTATCCTTATTATAAATGCATCCCAGTGAATCATTCTTGAAATAACTTCCCGTACAGCTCACGCTGCTGCCAATATATCCTGCAATCGAACCTGCTCTGACAGCCTTGTTGCCAAGTGTAAAATCACCTGTATTATAACACCCTGAGATCGAACCTGTCATGAGGACACCTGCGATGCCGCCAATGTCATTTGCCGTCGATGCCGCACTGATGCGACCCAGGTTATAACAGCTGATAATACTCACTGAACTGGTTGCCGGCGCACCGCCCAAAATGCCGCCGATACCTGTCTTTGTGCCCGTTATCCTTCCTTTGTTGACAGATTTTTGAATCTCATTGCTCTCTGCACCTTTATACAGTCCCACAATACCTGCCACATTTGCGGAACCGCTGATCTCGCCATAGTTTCCGCTCTCTGTGACAACACCTGTCGTATATCCTGCAACACCCGCAGTATTGTTATAGCCTGTTATATTGCCGTAATTGTAAGATTTCTCAATCAAGGCAGTATCTCTGTTGCCTGCGCAGATACCGCCTGCCTGCTCACCGGTGCCGCTCTTCTCCAAGGTGATGCTGCCATAATTTCTACAGCCTGTCACTGTATTTCTATTTTCCGCCACCACGCCTGCTACCGAATGGGTGCCTGTCACAGACATATAGTTATAACAGTTCTTGATCGTGCCATCGTTGGAAGCCGCGATTCCTGCCACGACAGACGCCTTCGTATTCACAGAGCCAACCGCATAGCACTTTTCAATGATACCGCTGTTTCTGCCCGCGATTCCTGCAATATATTTTGCATTTCCCGCTGTCTCCGCAGCCGCAGTGATGTCACCTGCATAGACACAGTTTCGGATAGTGCCGTAATTTTTGCCTGCGATACCTGCTGTGGCATCCATGGCAGAGGTTGACTTTAAATTTCCCAATACTGCACAGTTTTCGATCGTACCACTGTTTTTGCCCGCGATGATGCCTGCGCCCACACTCCCATCAAGCGATGCCTTGCTGATGTGAAGATTTTTTACAGATGCGCCCGAGGTAAGCTCTCTGAATAGTCCCTTCTTGGACTTAAAGTTTACAATAGAATGTCCGTTACCGTTAAATGTTCCTGAGAACGCAGCGTCAAAAACCGCATTCGCGCCATTCATGTCAATATCACAATTGAGCACAATACTTTTGTCTGCATACTTCTCCCGATCTGCCAGAAAGGATACGAACTCATCCTTGTTGTTAATCTGGTATGCGCCGCTCTCCTGCCTTAACTCCGTCACAGACTCAAAATATGTATCCGCCAGCATATACAGTCCTTCATCTTCATACTCCTCCTCCACTGGCTCATACACTTTGATATCAATCTCCGGCGGGAGCAGAAAGGTCTGTTCATCTGTATTCACAGTGATGTCCTCTGTCTCCTGTATTTCTGTCTCTGTTGTCCCTGTCTCACTCGTTGATTCTGTCTCTGTCGCTGTTCCTGTCTCTGTTGTCGATTCTGTCTCCGTCGTCCCGGTCTCCGTCGTCGGTTCTGATGTCGTCTCCGTACTGCTCTCCGTCTCCGTCTTGCTCTCGGTCGTTGGTTCTGATGCCGTCCCAGTACTGCTCTCCGTCTCTGATTTATTTTCTGACGGATTCTCTGTAGTTGATTCTGCCTCCGACGCGGTCTGCGTTGTCTTAGATGACTCTGGCTCCGACGTTGCCTGCGTTGTCTTAGACGATTCCGTCTCCGTCTTTATGGTCTCTGATGATTCTGGCTTTCCACTCTCTGCCTGAGACGAATCTGGCTGTGCACCTTCTGGCTCTGCACTCTGCTCCGTGTCTGCGTCCGGCACATACACGTCTGTCTCAACCGCCTGAACAATACTCGTCTCAAGTGGTTCAGCAAAGACTAACGCTGCCGAAAGTATCACAGCGACAACTTTCTTGATTCTCTTAGACCCCTTGTACTGCATTTTTTTCCTCCTCAATTTCATTGCCAACAATTTGTTATTATTTACGGTATGGCTCCGCTCATAGCTGTCCTTCACCATTCTATAATATCTCGTCGAAATTTTCCATAAATTTCATATAAATTTTACAATTCTTTCCTTATTAATTCTGTTACAGTACCCTTTGTCCTAAAAACAAATAAAATGCGCCTGAAATCTGGATTGCTAAATTCGCCAAAAAATGCTATGATTTACTATGAAAAATGTAGAAAAACGGAGAACGCCATGAATACCAAAACCAAACCTTTCTTTCTATTTCTTTTGATACCACTTATCCTGTCGGGATGCCAGAGCAAAACACCGGCGCCCGCAGCACAGTCCCAGACGCTCTCCCCCGTCTCTGACACCGTCCATCTGACAGTCTGGGGCGCGGCGGAAGACGAGGCGCTGCTTGGCCAGATCATCGCCGGATTTGAGGACGAATACAGCGGGCAGGCGGATTTTGATATCACCTACACGCCACAGAGCGAGGGCCACTGCACGGATGCACTGATGGCAGATCTGGAAAACGGTGCGGATGTCTTTGCATTTGCAGATGACCAGCTCAACACCCTTGTCGCCGCCGGGGCCCTTGAACCTGTAAACAACCCGGCTTCTGTCATGGAATCCAGCCTGCATGAAGCCGTTCTAGCGGCATCGGTCAACGATACCCTCTACGCGCTGCCGCTGACGGCGGACAACGGCTACTTTCTATATTATAATAAAGATTACTTCTCAGAGGAGGACATCCTCTCTTTTGACCAGATGCTCTCCATCGCCGCCGAACAAGGCAAAAAGGTCTCGATGGAGTGGTCCTCTGGCTGGTATGTGTACGCGCTCTTTGGCAACACGGGGCTCACCGTTGGCTTAAATGATGACGGCATGACCAACTACTGTACATGGAATGCCACAGACGGCAGCATCAAGGGCATTGATGTCGCACAGTCCATGGTGGAGATCGCAGGCCATCCGGGTTTTGTCAGCACCGATGATGCCGGATTTCTCGAGGGCGTCCAAAATGGACAGATCATCGCCGGCATCAATGGCGTGTGGAATGCTGTCGCCGTCGAAAAAGTCTGGGGCAGCAGTTTTGGCGCGGCAAAGCTTCCCTCCTACACCTGCGCCGGGAAACAGGTACAGATGGCCTCCTTCTCCGGCTACAAGCTCATCGGCGTCAACGCTTACTCCAAGGAGAGCATGTGGGCGTCAAGGCTTGCCGAGTGGATTACCAATGAAGAAAATCAAATGCGCCGCTTCCTGATGCGCGGTCAGGGCCCCGCCAACATCCATGCCGCTGCCTCCAAAGAAGTACAGAGCTCCCCTGCGATCACTGCTCTCCTAGAGCAGTCCGAATTTTCGAATTTGCAGCGCGTCGGCGGAAATTTCTGGCAGCCTGTCATCACCTTTGCTGAGGAAATCTTAGCAGGAAATCCATCAGGAAAACCGCTTCAGGAGCATCTTGACATCATGGTCACAGGCATCACCGCCCCGTAACCGCGATACAGATAAGATATAAAAAGGAGTATTGTTATCATGAAAACTATGAGTCTAAAGCACCGGCTGATTCTGCCGATTGCCCAGTTAGGCATTGTGGCGCTTTTGTCAAACCTTCTTTCTATCTACAATATACGCAACGTGAACGCGAGCGCCTCGACAATCGCCGACAATTATATGGACGGCAAGAGCCGTCTGGCGGAGATCTGCCAGTCCTCAATGACCATTCACAAGATGGTGCTGAGCCACATCGTCGCCACGGACTACAACACCATGACCACCCTTGTCCAGCAGATCAAAAAAGAAGAAGCGCGTCTGGACACGATGCTCGCAGACTATGCGCAGCATGTGACCTTGGAGGAGCAGGGTTCATATCAGACGCTTCTGTCAGACTATGATTCCTTTAAACATGCTCTTGTCCGCCTAGTCTGTGCAAGCGCAAGCCGCAAAACGCAGGATGCCTACGCACTTGCAAACGGCGATGCCGCCCTGTATGCAAATGCCATCGAAACGGATATTGATGCCCTGAATGCATCCATCAGCGAACAGACACTGGCAGCCCGAAACCAGCTCGCGGCGGTCTATCTCATGTCCTTGGTCATCGGCAGCATCGCAGCGGCGGCCTGCATACTGCTGGTCTTTGCTGACCTAAAGCTCATCACCCGCTATGTCGTGATCCCTGTCAAGAGCATCCTGCACACGATACAGGAAAGCTCCGGGCGCATCAATACCATGACGGGCGAAGTGCTCAAAAGAACACGCGCCTCCAAGCAAAGCGCCGCAGATCTCTCCACGCTCGCAGAGGCATTGTCCTGCGCCTTTCAGGAAGTCGCTGGCAATGTGTCTGCCATCAATCACAATGCAGAACACATCCGCCTTGATGTGCATAATATCGCAGAGGAATGCAGCACGCTCACTGATTACACCATTGACATGAATACCCGCGCGGACACCATGCAGCTCTCCGCACAGTCCAGCGCAAAGACTACAGACGCCAAAACCCAAGAACTGCTGTGCACTCTCAATGACGCCATCGAAAAAAGCCACAGCGTTGACCAGATCAAGACCCTGACAGGCGAGATCCTCGCCATCGCCCAGCAGACGCAGCTCATTGCCTTAAATGCATCCGTGGAAGCTGCCCACGCAGGCGCTGCCGGCAGAGGTTTTGCTGTCGTTGCAGAGGAGGTGCGCGACCTTGCCAGCTCCAGTCAGGAAACGGCAAGCCGCATTCAGGAAATCAATACGGTTGTCACTGCCGCCGTCCACAATCTGTCAGAAAGTGCACAGCATCTGATTACCTATATGCGTGAATCCGTCCTCTCGGAGTTTCAGGCATTTGTCGAGACAGGAAGCCAGTACAAAGAGGACGCCGCCCATATCCGCCGCGCGATGGATGCTTTTCAGGAGCGGACCCAGTGCCTGCGCCAGTCCATGTCAGGCATCGCCGACTCGATCAGCACGATCACCAAGGCGGTCAATGACAGTGCCAGCGGCATATCAGGCGTGGCGGGCAACACCAAAAGTCTGGCGGGCGACATGGAGGACATCACACAGCGCATGGGTGTCAATCAGGAAATTGTGGCAGAATTTGAACGGGAAACTGTTGTTTTTGATAATTTATAACCATTGACATGCGCGGGCACGATTGCTACAATAGAGTTTAAGTGAAATCTTTTACTATTAGATGCATTGAGGAGGAGCTGACATGTATCATTGCCACATAAACTTCTTTTTTCTGGGAAACCAACGCAAACTATTTAAAGTACTAGAGGGGATGCCCCCGCTCGACCACTTTACACATGAGTACTTCGAGAGCAAAACACCCTACGAGTCCATGATTTCCAAGGCGGATGTCATCATTGCTGACTTAAAAGATATGGATGCTGCTGCGACTATACAGATGCTGCTCTCTGAGAAAAAACCAAAAACAGAGCTGATTATCCTTGCAGACAAGAATCAGCTTGCCCAGCTTACTGCCCTGACCGGCTGTCTGTCCGAACTCTACGATATCTGGACTCTTCCACTCTCTGAGGAGGAGCTGAAATTTCACTTTTTAAAATGGCAGCAGGACTGCAAGACACACAAGGACTACTGGATGACCAGCCAGTATCTCGAATCTGCGATCAACAGTGTTCCAAACCTTGTCTGGTACAAAACCAAGGACGGCATTCACACGAAGGTCAACGACAGTTTCTGTAAGACAGTCAACAAGACCAAGGCCCAAGTGGAGGGACGCGGACACGCCTACATATGGGATGTCGAGCACGACGATCCAGCCTGCATCGAGTCAGAGCGTGAGGTCATGACCAAAAAGGAGACCTGTATCTCGGAGGAGGTCGTGCAGACCAGCAGCGGAACAAGGCTGCTCACCACCTATAAATCCCCGCTGTACGACTGGGATGGCAGCGTGATGGGCACTGTCGGCATCGGCATTGATATCACGCAGGAAAACGAATACAAACAGCAGTTGATCGCCAAGACCAAAACGCTCGAGACCATCTTTACGACAATGGACTGCGGCATCCTGTGCCACTCCGTCGATGGCTCCAAGATTCTGAGCATCAACGGTGCTGCCCTCAAAATCCTCGGATATGAGTCGCAGGAGGAAATGGTTGCTGCTGGATTTGATATGATTGCCCCCTCTGTCATAGCAGAGGACCGGGAAGCTTTAAAAACAGGCATCCAGTCCCTTCAGGAAGTTGGAGACAGCATCAATGTCGCATACCGCGTGCAGCATGACAACGGAAATCTGCTGCACATTATGGGCAATATCAAGCTGATTGAAGAAAATGGCGAACTGTTCTACCAGCGTTTCCTTCTGGACTGCACTACGCAGCGGCTCAATGAGGAGGAACAGCGAAAAGAGGAAGAACAGCGCCAGATGGAGCTGATTCACGCGCTCAGCATTGACTACAATCTTGTATGTTTCTTTGATCTGGATACCGGCAAAGGCAACGCCCTGCGCATCAGCGACTGCAAATACAAAATCTTGGATGAACTCTTTGTCGGCGAACTGCGCATGGAGGACAACTTGAACAAGTACATAGACCGGTGTGTCTATGAGGAGGATCAGGAAATGCTGCGCAATGCGCTTTCACAGGAAAACCTGATGAAGAAACTCGCAGAGAAAAGAGTGTACTCTGTCAATTACCGCACCATCTGTTATGGCGAGATGCGCTATTTCCAGATGAAGGCGGTCTGTGCGGGCGACTGGAGCAAAAACAGCGGCATCGTGCTTGGTTTCCACAGCATTGACGAAGAGACGCGCCGCGAGATGGAGAAAAACACCATTTTGGAAGATGCACTGCAACAGGCAAACCGCGCCAGCAAAGCAAAAAGTGTATTCCTCTCCAATATGTCACACGATATCCGCACCCCGATGAACGCGATCATAGGCTTTACGACCCTTGCACTCAGCCGTATTGATCACACCGATCAGGTGGAGGGCTATCTAAAGAAAATTATGATCTCCGGCAACCATCTTTTGAACCTGATTAACAACGTGCTCGACATGAGCCACATTGAGAGCGGCAAGATGCAGCTCTCAGAACAGCTCTGCTCGCTGCCTGAAATTCTGCACGGGCTGCGCAACATTATTCAGGCGGATATCCACGCAAAGCAGCTCGAGCTGTACATGGATGCCATTGATGTACAGAATGAAAATATCTACTGTGACCGGCTCCGTCTGAACCAAGTACTGCTCAATCTGCTCAACAATGCCATCAAGTACACGACTGCCGGCGGGATTGTCAGCATCAAAGTCACAGAAAAACCATGCGGCACGGAAGGTCATGCAACCTATGAATTTCAAGTCAAGGATACGGGCATTGGCATGAGCGATGAATTTGTCTCCCATATCTTTGAACCGTTTGAGCGGGAGCGCAACTCCACCATCAGCGGCATACAGGGAACCGGCCTTGGCATGGCGATCACCAAGAACATCGTCACGATGATGAACGGTACGATCGGCGTGACCAGCAAGCAGAATATCGGTTCCGAATTTACAGTATCCTTTACCTTCCGCATCAGCGCGGAAGCCAAGCCGTCCCCGCTGATTCCCAAGCTCAAGGGATGTCGGGCACTGGTTGTTGACGACGACTTCAACACCTGCGACAGTGTTTCTTATATGCTTCAGCAGATCGGAATGCGTGCGGAATGGACATTGTCCGGCAAGGAAGCCGTGCTGCGCACCCATCAGGCAGTGATGCGCAAGGATTTTTATTCTGTCTATATTATTGACTGGATGCTGCCTGACATGAATGGTATCGAGGTAGCCCGCAGAATCCAGAAAGAGACGGGCGGCAATGTGCCGATCATCGTCCTCACCGCATACAACTGGGAGGATATCGAAGATGAGGCAAAGGAGGCCGGTGTCACCGCATTTTGCAGCAAGCCGCTGTTCTTGTCAGAGCTTCGGGAATGCCTGCACTCTATCACCACCACAGAAGAAGAGCGCGCGACCGGCAACGATGAAACGACCGTTTCCTTCCACGCGGAGCGCCTGCTGCTGGTGGAGGACAATGAACTGAATCAGGAGATTGCCACAGAAATCCTACAGGAAGCCGGATTCTCTGTTGAGGTTGCCGGAAATGGACAGATTGCTGTCGATATGCTGGAAAAATCCAAACCCGGATACTACCAGCTCATCTTGATGGATGTACAGATGCCTGTCATGAACGGTTATGAGGCGACACAGGCTATCCGCAAGCTCAAGGACACCCAGCTTGCCGCCATCCCCATCCTTGCCATGACGGCAAACGCCTTTGAGGAAGATAAACAGGAAGCGCTCAAAAGCGGCATGAACGGACATATCGCCAAACCGATCAATATCGAAAATCTAATGAGTACGTTAAAACGGGTTTTGCATTAAAAAAGGGGATTTTCCCCCTTTTTTAATGTATATAATACGATGCCTGCGCACTGTAGAGCGCATAGTATCTGCCCTTTTTTCTAAGCAAGGTCTCATGGGTCCCCTCCTCCAAGATCTGTCCACCGTCCAGCACGATGATCCGGTCACAGAATTTGCAGCTGCTCATGCGGTGGGAGATATAAATCGCCGTCTTGTCCTGAACCAGTGTATTAAAATTCTCGTAGACGTCTGCCTCCGCAAGCGGGTCAAGCGCCGCAGCCGGCTCATCCAAAATGACAAACGGCGCGTCCTTATACAAGGCTCTTGCAATGGCAAGCTTCTGTGCCTCCCCGCCGGAGAACAAAACCCCCTGTCCATTCTCATGCCCTAACAGCGTTTTTTCCTTCTTGGGCAGCTCCTGTACTCGCTCCCACATCCCGGCAAGATTCAATGCCCGCTCAAGCCGCGCGCTGTCCACAGCACTGCCTGAGGCAATATTCTCATCTAACGGGAAATCATACAGATGAAAGTCCTGAAATACCACCGAAAAAATCTGGATGTATTCCTCATAATCATACTTTGCAATATTGATGCCGTTCAGGCGGATTTCACCCGACGTCGGCTCATACAGGCGGCATAAGAGCTTTATGAGCGTCGTCTTGCCCGCCCCGTTTACCCCGACAAGCGCAAGCTTCTCCCCGATCTGAAAAGTCATCGAGACATCTTCTAAAATATCATGCGTGCTCCCCGGATAACGGAAACTGACATGCGAAAATTCCAAGAGATAGCGGTTGTCGTCGCGCTTCTCGATGGGCAGCGTGCCGTCATAATGCATATTCGGCCGCTTGAGAAACGCTTCGTAGGTGCTCAGATACGCGTTCCTATAATTGATGTCCTGATATCTGGCAAGCAGTCGCTGCACGCCGGAAACCATCGTGATAACTGCCCCGGCATACATCGTCACTTCCCCGATGGTGATACTTCCCGCGATCGCTTTTGCCGCAATGCAGATATAGGTGACAGCTGCAAACAGCTGCGCCGCAAACGCTGACACCGCCTGACATTTCCCGCTGTAACTGCCGCCCCGTGTGTAGATTTCTCCCACTGTCCGCATCCACTCCATCTTTTTTAACAGATAGTCTTTGAGTCCAAAGAGCCGTATATCCTTGACATATGCCTCCTTGCTCACCAGATTTAACAAATACGCTGACAGGGTATTTACCCGCTCATTTTCCAACTCAGTCTGCACGCGGAACGCACCGTCCTTTTGGGCAAGATAATTGCTCAGCGCCAGCACTGCCGCAAATGCCAGAAGCATGAGCACAAACATCAGTACGGAATCTCTAATATTTTCCCGAGTGCTGTCTGTCCGTGTAAAGAGCACCAGCACAAAACCGCCAGCGAACACAATCCCGGCAAGCTCCTGAAAAAATCCATAAATCTCCGAGAGCTGCCGTTCCACGCCGCCCATTCCCTGCTCTCCTGCGCGCACTCTGCGAAACGCTGCGAGCGTCTCCGTCCGGTCAAGCGTCTCGTATTCCATCGAAAATGCTTTCTGTGCCGTCCGCTTCTTGATCTCATAGGCACACGGTTCACAGTAATGATACACCATCCTGTCACAGCCCTTTGCCGCCAGCTTCAGGACAAGTGTCACAGACACCATCCAAAGCACCAGCCTGACCGCTGTATCATACGCTGTGAGCACAAGCTGGTCCAAAATGCCCGCATAGAACAGATTGCCCACATAGGGCACTGCCGCCGTCGTCAATGCCCCGAGAACAATCGCCGCCTTGATGGTCCAGTATCCCTTTGTCTGAAACATAAGATAGTGCCACATCTCCCGAACCGTCATATTTTTGTTATCCATATTTTCCTCATTCATAGCCATCCTCCGCCTTATCATAATATTTGCTCTGCACCTGAAACAGTTGATAATACGCGCCCTGTTCCTGCATCAGTTCCTCGTGTGTCCCCTGCTCCTGAATGCGCCCTTCTGCCAGTAAGAGAATCCGGTCACAAAATCTCGTCGAGGCAAGCCTGTGCGAGATAAACAGAACACTTTTTCCCTGCATCAAGGTCTGGTATTTCTGATAAATCTCGGTCTCTGCCAGCGCATCGAGCGCCGCTGTCGGCTCGTCCAAGAGAATCAGCTGTGCCTCACGGTACAGTGCCCGCGCAAGCAGCAGCTTCTGCATCTCTCCGCCCGAGAGCATGATGCCATCCTGCGCAATATCTTTTCCAAGATGGGTATCCAACTGTCTGTCAAGGCTTTTGACCTTCTCATCCAGCCCTGCCTGCGCGAGCACTTTCCAGAGCTTCGCTCGGTCATAGGTCTCCTCGAGCGCGATATTTTCGGCAATGTTATAAGAAGTCTGAAACGGCTCCTGAAAAATAGCCGCCTGCTTGGCAAAATAAGCGCTCCTGTCCAGTGCCCGCGTGCTGATGCCATTGACGTACACGGTACCAGATGTCGGCAGATACAGCCCGGACATCAGCTTGACAATCGTCGTCTTGCCCGCCCCGTTCAACCCGACGAGCGCAAGCTTCTCTCCTGATGCAAGACGGAAGCTGACATCATGCAGCGTTTCCTCCTCTGCACCATGATAGCGGTAGCTTACATGGTCAAACACGACCTCTATGCGGTCTGTCTCTGCCAGCTTTCCACCCGACGGTGCCTCTTCCTCAAGCAAAAGATAATTGCGCAATTCGCTGATATTGTCGCTCTCCTGCTTCACCGAGACAACGCGCTTACTGATCATGCCAATCCAGTTTGAAAATCCGGCAACCAATCCCAGATAAAAGACAAACTCCGAGATCCGCATTCCCTGAGAAAGCTGTAGAATCAGATACAGATAACAGACCAGATCGCGCACAGCATCGAGCGCCGTGTCCAGCATATTGCTGCCATATTCGCGGATATCGCGCTGAAAATACAACCGGCGGCATTTTTTGATCGCCTGATCATATTTGCCGACAATCCATTTCCCCAGACCAAAAATGCGGATATCCTTGCCGCTCTGCACGTCGTCCACCTCACGGTTGATATAGCCCATCGTCACTCCCTGTTCTGCAAGCGGGTCCTTAATTTTCTCATAATACCGCGTCACGCCATAAGCTGCCGCTGCGCTGACAGCAGACATTCCGACAAGCATCGCTAAGATTTTCCAGTTCATGATGCCCACAATCAGTGTATAGACAAAAAGCCCCAGCAGACTTTTTAACAAATCCAGATTATGACGCATAAAGCCCTCGATGCCCCATTCATTTGCCCAGATACAGTTCTCTGATTTTTTCTTTAGTTTTTGAATCTGTGCATCCTCGCACTGCTCCATGCTGACTGTCAGATCTTTCTTGATCCAGTCCATCAAAAACAGCGCGGTCCGCGCCTCAATGTACTGCCCGTCGTTGCGCGCGTCAAGATAACTCTTCGCCATGCTGAGCACGCCGTAGCCCGCAAAGGCAAGCAGCGCCCTGCACACAAAATGCTGCATGGAAATTCCCTGTTCGAGACTTCCTATCATCATCGAGGTGATCATCATCCCGACCACAGGCACTGCGACAAACAGGACTGCCGCCGCCAGAAAACAGAGCGCAATGCGTCTTTTCTGCTGCCAGAGCGGCTTAAAGGTAAAAATATAATTGCTCCAAATGGAATAGTGTTTCATCGTTTGACTGCCTCCCTTTTGATCTCAAATCTTACAAAGATATCCTATCATGATTCTCACTTTTCTGCACAAAAAAAGCACAGACGGTCAAAATCTGTGCGTAAGTGGTAGAGTGTATGGGTAGATTATAATGGAAGCAAGATCTCCGTCACAAATACCCCCGGCTCATTCTTGCGGTTGACAAATCCGCCATACTTGTCCACAATCTTATTGATTCGTTTCAGCCCGTGTCCATGGTTGCCGCGCTTTGTAGAGATATACTGCTCGTCCAATTTCCGAACTGTCTCGCTGGTCGCGTTGCTGACTGACAGATAGAGCTGTTTTTGAAAGATTCCGATATAGAGGCGGATGAACTGGTTCTCAGGTGCGACCTTCTCGCACGACTCTACCGCGTTGTCAATCAGGTTCCCTATGACTACGCACAGGTCAATATCTGACACCGCGAGTGTTTTTGGCACTGCCGCCTTGTAGTCCACCTGGATGCCCTTCTTTATTGCGAGGGAAATCTTGGCGTTTAATACTGCGTCCGCATTGATATTTCCGGTGTTAAACAGCAGATTGATCTCGTCCAAATCCTGCTCGAGCGCATCGAGATAGGCGCGCGCTTCCTCGAGGCTGTCCATTGCCAGATAGGCTTTGACAGACTGCATATGATTGTGGTAATCATGGCGCCAGCCCCGCATTGTGAGGTAGAGATTGTGCACCTCGTCCACCTCATTTTTTAACAGCTTGTTCTGATATGCCGCAATCCGCCGGTCATAAATGCCATCCAGAATACGGTACAGCAGGTAAATGACCAGCACAAGCAGCACGACACTTACCAGTATTAAAATCAAGATTTTCATGGACAGCTCCCCCTGTAATACGCGATAAACTGTTCATTTAAATGCTGGTAAGCGCTGCGGCTGACTGGCAGAATCGTGCTGTCAGTCAGTGTGCAGTCGGTACGGCTGATTTTCTCGATATATGCGAGATTGACCACATAACTTCTGTGGCACTTCACAAACTGTTCTTTGCTGTGAAAGCGCGCCACCACTGCCGCCAGACTCTCCTTGATGCGGATTGCCGGCGCCCCTGCCAAGTGAAGGTGCGTATAGTGCCCAGCCACCTCCACATAACAGATCTCCTCCTCCGCAATCCTTTTCATAATACCGTTCTCTCCGACAGTGATACAGATCGTTTCCTCCGAACGTTTTTCCCGCTCCGACAGCAGTTCATCGAGCAAGCCTTCAAGCTTCTCTGCGGTGACTGGCTTGAGCAGATATCGCACGGCGCGCACCTCATATCCCTCGATGGCAAAGGTTTTGTCCGCCGTCAAAAACGCGATCGGCAGTTTTTTGTCCTTCCTGCGGATGGCGTGCGCAAGCTCCATGCCGTTCATCTGCCGCATCGCAATATCGAGAAAAACTGCGTCGTAGGGAAAATCTTCATTCTTAAACATAAATTCCTCCGCGCTCTCAAACAGCACCACCTCCACAGGCTCCTGCCTGCGCACGCCCCAGCGTTCCATCATAGCGCGGACAAGCGCCGCCTGCGCCGGCTCATCCTCACAGTAGGCGATCCGCATCATATGATACTCCACTCCTTCTTTATCCCTCCTGATCTTTTGCCATCGCAATCTTATCCAACAGTTCAACAATCTCTTCTTTGGTGTATTCCTTCTTCTCTCCATTCGTAAAAATCAACCGCAGTTCATACAGCGTGGACATTTTCACACTTTGCATTTGTCTTTCTGTCATATCCTTCGTTACCCCCATTTTTAATTCTCCTTCGCCTTCCTGCGTTTTTTACGCGCACTGCGCTTCTTTTTCAATGCGATCAGCACCGCGATCACCGCTGCCGCTGCTGCCGTGCAGGCGATGAGGAGCACCAGATTGGATTTCTTTTCCACGACACAGAAATACCCCTGTGTGCCTGTCATGGACACTTGCAGGTACTGACCTCTGGACTTGTAGTCACACGCTGTCCACGCGCCCTCCTTGTACGCATACACCTCTGCATCCTCATATGGGTTCAATATACGCAGTGCAAAGGAATCTGTCTCCATGATGCCGCCGTTTTCGAGTGCCACCTCGTACACGACATGCTGTCTGCCTTCTGCCTCCTCGGGCGGTGTTTTGTCGCTGAGGCGGACATTTAAGATCGTATCTTCTGTAAAGATGTCCTCCACCAGCGCATAGGGCTTTTTCCATGCGCCCTCGTCGGTGTCATCCTCCTCGCCGCTGCTCGTTACGACCGTCACGTTGTCCTTGTACACCGCCTCCACGACGAATGTACCGCCCATCTTCTGATCTGACACATCGGGCCATGCGCCGTAGAAGCCCTCCTTTGCAGGAATCTGCGGGAACGTCAGCTTGTCGAGCCGCTCCCCATACTTGACTTCCTCGGAGCCAAGATAGGTATCCTCAATCTTGTAAATGACCTTGAGATGCCAGAACTGTGTCGGAAGCTGTTCTACGGTCAGCAAATCACTGTAGCTTAAAGGTTCTGCCACGCCGATGTAGCTGATATTGTCAATGCCGTGGATGTTCTCTCCTACATAAAAGTTCCCGACAACCTTTGCCCCCTCTTCCTCGGCGTCTGTGTCCATCTCCTCATAGGAGGCAACCTGCCCGGCGATGGCACCTGCCCGGCCATTCTCGGACTGGACATCTGCCATAGAATAGCAGTTTTTCAGTGTTTCCGCATATCCTGCGATACCGCCGACATTCTTGTTGCCGTTGACTGAGCAGAGTGCATAGCACTTCTTGATAATCGTGAGGGACTCGCCGCAGATGCCGCCCACATAGTCGCCCTCTGTGCTCTCCACACTTCCATAGCCCTCAGAATCCACAATAATACCATGATTCATATAACCGCAGATGCCGCCTGCTCCATTCTTTTTTGCCGTGATATAGCCCTCGTTGACACTGTCTGTCACCAGGCACTTCGTGATGAACCGTCTGCCAACCGCATACTCGATCGAGCCTGCTGCGCTGTCCTCCGGGTCCTCGTCGTCGATCGACATCGAACCTGCGATGCCGCCTACGTTGATATCACCCTTCACAACGCCCTTGTTGATGCAGGCGTCCGTGCGCCCGGTCGTGATCGTGTCGATGTTCTCATCATCGACCTCCTCATAGAGCTCCTCGATGCTCAGACTCTCAATGTCTACCATACGGTCTGCCAGCAGATTAAACACGACATTCAACTGATCGTTCACTGCCCTAAGGTCATCGTTAATGAGATCTGAGTAGCCGGACGCATTGTCGCTCAGCGCCTTGATGCTGTCCGACAGCCCCTTGAGCTGGTCATGAAAATTTTCTTTGGCAATGTCAAAGTCCTCTCCTAATTTCGAAAAGCGGATATCGGGCTGGGCGTTCATATAGTTGACAATGCCCCGGACGCTGTTGTTTGCCGCCTTCAATGAATCCAGCATCCCATGAATGTGGTCTGTCGCCCTGTCAATGTCCTTCCTCGCCGCCTCCGCTGCGTCTGTCGCATAGGGCGAGAGAATGTTGTACACCGTTGAGAGGCTGCTTAGAATCGAGGATGCCGACGAGGACATTTCTCCAAGATCCTCCACCAGATTCAAAACCTCTGACACAATCGTATCCTGCTCTGCCGATGTGAGCTCCTCCCAGCTTTTGTAGGAGCCGTCTGGTTTCTGTACGATATTCTTGATCGTGTTGATGGACTTCTGCACTGCATCCGATGATTTTGACAGTTCATCGATCGAATCCTTGATGTTTGTCTTGGAAGTATCGACTGCCTGCTTTTTGTTCTGCTTCTTGAACTGAATGTCCACGGTGCAGGGTGCCTTTGACATCTTCGTGATGTCAAACTCATAGATATATGCGCCGCTCTGCCGTTTGGAGACTGACAGTTTCTTGCCGCCTGCGTCTGTGACAGAAATGCTCTTGACCGAGTAGGCTGCGCTCGGCTTTACATTGACCGTCACTTTTCCCTCTGCGCTGCCGGAATAAGATGCATTGCCGCTCATATTCGATTTTAATATCAAATCTACTGGCTCAAACTGCGCTGTGACCTCCACATCCTTTGACGGCATGGTAAAGGAATACCGCTTGCCGTCGCTCTCTAGCGTTGGTTTTGTGCCGTCTACTAAAATGTTGGTGAGTATATAGCCATTGTTTGATGTCGGCGTCGCATAAACCTTTTCCCCTTCCTTGGCGCTGGTCATATCGACTGCCACGACGCCGCCGGTACTTGAGGCTGTCGTGATATTATAGGAGGTTCCTTCCTGTTCCGTGTCCTTCTTTGTTTTTACAAAAGTGGCATAGGCACTGTAACCGTCAATGTCCCCCGCCAGATCAACGATGTAGGTATACGTCTTACTCTCACTGTCGTAGGTCAGATCTTTTCTGCCAAGGACTGTCACAGAGATGGACTTGACATGTTCTGGCTGCTCTTCCGCAACGGGAAGTGTCTCCGCTGGCTCTGTGTTATCTGGTGAATCCTCGGTCGTGCTCTCTGTCGGCATCGTGCTCTCGTTTTCAGAAGGATTTTCGGTATTCGTCGTATTACTGCCTGAATCGCTTCCCGTTGTTTTATCGGATGGTGTTTCAGCATCGCCTTCACTGTCGCTTCCCGATGGTTCATCGGATACATTGTTGTTATCACCATTACCGTCGCTTCCCGGTGTTTCATCGGATGGATTTTTGTTGTCGGCTTCACTGCTGCTTCCCGGTGTATCCTCCGATGGTTTGCTGATAGTTTCTGTGCTG
Source organism: Lachnospiraceae bacterium (assembly GCA_009774345.1). Classification (GTDB taxonomy): domain Bacteria; phylum Bacillota; class Clostridia; order Lachnospirales; family Lachnospiraceae; genus COE1. Next base: position 41,471 of record VSNR01000008.1, read on the forward strand.
TCACTTTCGGTTGTTTCATTCGATGGCTGCTCGGATGGATTTTCGGGCTCCGCCGTGCTGCTGTTTCCTGTTGTTTCATCGGATGGATTTTGGATATCCGTATTTTCACTGTCTGACGAATTTTCCGACGGAGAATCCGTGCCTTCTGCGTCCGCCTGCGCATCTGATTCATGCTCTTTTGCTGTCGTTGCCTCGGGTTCCTCGGCATTTTCCTCCACTGAAGTCATCTGTGCCCCGGAGAGCGTCACTTTTTTGAACTCTAATGCCTTCTGCTCATCGACATCATAGTCCTCATCGGGCTTGATCGTAATCTGATACTGTGTCCCGCTCGCGCCCTTTCGCACAGAGACCGAACCGCCGGCATTGGACTCTGGATAGATACGGTTTCTGGCATCTTTGTCATATTGATTCTGAAACAAGACCTCAACATCGACATCATTGTCCGGCATTTTGAACACGCGCTCATTGACATTCGAGCTGCTTGGCACAGAGGCAATGTCTCCTGTCACCTTCATTTCTTTGAAGACATACTCTGACCCAGCCACAATATGAATCGTGACCTCGTCGCCTGCTGCCGCGGTATTGCTGCCGCCCGCCACATACGCGGTGCCGCCTGTGCCCGACTTTACGCTAATCCTATGAGATGACGCAGCAACTTTGGTAAACACTGCCTCAACCACTGTAGAAGTTCCTTCCTTGATATAGGACTTTCTGTCCAGCGTGATTTCATTATCCGCGCTCACCGTTCCTGTATAACTGCTGCCGCCAACCTTATAGCCGTCAAAGCGGTATCCGCTCGAAGCCGATGCCTTGAACGTCACTTTGTCATTGTCCTCTGTCATCGTGACGCGTCCGCCTACGGTGGATTTTACCAGAAAAGTTCCTTTATAGATAAACTGTGCTGTCACCTTGACATTCTTCTTTGGCATGGTAAACGTATACTGGTCACTTCTGCCGCTCACCGGCGTGGCCGTGATCTTCTTGCCGCCCGCATCCTTTACCACAAGCGAGCCTTCTTTTAGCTTGTAGCCGTCGTTTGGCGTCACGGTGATGGTCACGGTGTCCTTTTCCTGCGGGTTGGTGCTGTCTGCCGTGAGCGTACCGCCCACCGTGGACAAAAGAGAAAGCCTGCTGTAATCCGTCTCATCATACACAGAGTCATCGAGCTTGTCAAGAATCGCCAAATCCTCCGACAACTGTTTTGCGGTATCATTCAGATCAGACATCCGGTCCCCTGCCGCAGACACATGATTCAGCACATCCGGCAGCATATCAATAATGTGCTCCATGCGCGCAGACACCGCATTGACCTCATCGACATTTTCATCCACAAAGTCTGTAATCTGCGTGACGAGCGCGTCTCCTGAGTCGATTGCGCTGTCCGCATAGGACTGCATTTTGTCCACATCGCCCTTCACCCCGTCGCTTGCGGCATCCATATCGTCTATCGTCTTTTCGATCACATCATGCAGTTTATTGATCGCGTTTCGCAGGGATTCCGCCTCGTCAATCTCAATAAAAGGTTCCATCTGTCCCACGATTCCACCGATATCTTTTCTGCCATAGACTGCTGCGCTGTTCGTGCACAGGGAGACAACGCCCGACTGCCGTCCTGCGATTCCACCGATATTATAGCCCGTGTGTTCATATCCGACTGTTCCTGAATTGGCACACCGCGAGATCACCCCGTCTGAGAAGCCGGCAATCCCGCCAGTGTCCACACCGCTGTAGAGTTCATTGTCGTCGCTGGCAGTCAGACTCTCCAAAATCCCCATACCGGTTCCCATCTCGTCATCCTGCGCCACCCACTCACTGTTGTCATTGATGCCTGCGCGGTTCGTACAGTTGTTCAGTGCTCCGTGGTTGATGCCAACGATGCCCCCTGTCGAATAATATCCTGTAATTCTGCCTTTCACAGAACATCCTGCGATCGTTCCTGTGCGCTCATTCATGCCTGCGATGCCGCCCACTGTATCACGACCGCTCACAGTCCCCTGAAACGTACAGTTCTTGATCGTACCGTGGTTGATGCCGCAGATGCTTCCTATGCACTCCTTCTCGTTCTCCGACTCTACGGTGCCCTTTAGTGTCAGATTCTGAATCAAACCGTCGCGCTCGACATAGCGGAACAGTCCGATCACATAGCCGTCACCCATGTAATCAAAGCCTGAAATCGTATGTCCAACACCGTCAAATACGCCGTTAAATACAGGCACCATCTGAATCTGTATGCCGGACAGGTCTATGTCCGCTCTGAGGCTGACATATTTATTTTTCGACCATGAGTCGATATAGCACTGGGAGGCAAACGCTGCAAACTCCTCCGGGGTGCTGATATCTATTCTTTCATATTTTATCTCGGCATCCTGTGTCTTTACGTCCGCGGCAGCCTCTTTGGTCTGCTCTGCCGCCTGCACAGTATGTACTGGATTGAATGCCATCATAAAAGCCAGCGCAAGCGCCGCCGCTCTGCTTCGTCTGCTATACATTCTTCTCACCCTCTTTCCGCTGTGTCTGTTCCTGCTCCGTCATCTTCCCTTGGCTCTAGTTTTCCCATATTGACAAACAGATTCGCATCACCGCGTATCAGTCCGTGGACTTCACCGATGACCGTTCCGTTAATCTGTCCCTGCACAATGCCGTCCACGCGCATCAAACCGCTGACACGCTCTAATTTCAGCGGGATGGATACCGCAAACGAAGTCCTGTCGATAATCTTCTCGCCAAGCAGAAGAATCTGCGGGAGCACGAACATGACCGTAAAAATAGAAAGTATCGTCCCTCTGCCCAGACACTGACCAATACCGCACACTGCGCCGTCCGAGGACATCTGTCCGATAAAAATCCCCGCGAGAGCAAGCATCGTGCCCGATGTGACGATCGTTGGAAACGCAAAGTTCATCGTCTCGATAATCGCGTCCTTCTTGGACATTTTGTCTTTGATCTCGAGAAATCTGCCTGAGATCACGATCGCGTAGTCAATATTTGCACCCATCTGAATCGAGGACACAATCATCGCACTCAGGAAAAACACGTTTTTCTGTTCCACCGCCGGAAAGGAAAAGTTCACCCAGATCACGCCCTGAATCACCGCAATCAAAAGCACTGGCATACCTGCCGACATAAATGTGAACAACAGTACGACCAACACGGCAAGAATCGAAACGACGTTAACCACCGTGTTGTCGCGCTGGAAGGTCTTGTATAAATCATACTGGCTCGTAGACTCCCCGGGTACAAGCACTTGGGACTTGTCATAATACTGGCCGGCAATCTCGTGCATCTCATCGAGAAAGGCAAACGTCTCATCGCCCTCCTCCGGCAGTGTCAGATAGATCAGCATACGGCTGTACTGCTCTCCCTGAAGCTGGTCCAGCGCAATCTGCATCTTGGTATGCGCCTCCTCGAGCGTGTCCATCAGATCATCATCGAGTGTCACATACCCTTCGTCCACTTCATCATAGAGGAACATAAAAATATCAATAAGGGGCACACTGTAGTTCGAAAATCCGTTCACAATCTTGGCATAGTTCTCATCATTCACCGCATATGCCATATATAACAGCTCTGCCACCTCATAGTCCAGCTCCAGAAGCTCCGAGAAATCCCGCGCAGTCAGCTTATCCGTCAGCATGTAGCCGTCCATCGCCTCGGTGTTGGCCAGTCCCTGCGAATGGTCTACCTCCGGTCTGGCATCCAGCTCATTCAGGAGCTTTCTCTCCTTCTCATAGTTCCCCGCCGGCACGACCAGCGCAACAAAATTCTCTGCGCCAAAGCTCTCCTCGATCATCTCGTCCACCACCATCGCATCGCTCTGCACCGGGGTTTCAAGCTGCGTATACCCATAGACATACGGGCAGTTGGACTGGATAAGATACGCGCCCACCAGCACGACGATAAACAAAGGCGGAATGATAAATCTTGTCTTGTAGGCAAATTTACCGACAAACGGTATGTCGGGGATAAAGCTCTTGTGCTTTGTCTTATCCATCGCCTTGCCAAAGAGCATAATGAGTCCCGGCATCAGCAAAAATACCGCAAGAAGGCTCAGCACAATCGCCCGTATGAGACACAGCGCCATATCGCTGCCGATGCCAAACTGCATGAACATCATCGCGATCAGGCCGCCTACCGTGGTGAGCGAGCTGGACGAAATCTCAGGAATCGCCTTGCTGAGCGCCACGATGTCCGCCTCGCGGATGCCGAGTGTCTGGTGCTCCTCTTTGTAGCGGTTACAGAAAATCACGGCATAGTCCACAGACAGGGCTAGCTGCAAGACAATGGTCACAGAATCCGACACGAACGAGATCGTCCCCATCATAAAATTAGTTCCCTTGGTAATTAACGCCGCCGAACAGAACGTCAATAACAATACAGGCACCTCCGCCCACGTCTGCGATGTAAACAGCAGCACCGATACGACCACGATCGCAACCAGCACACTGATCACAGACATCTCTTTGGCAAGCTGTTCTGCCGACGCGTCCCCCATCGAGGTAGACACATAGATATCATAGCCGTCGAGCATTGCCCGGACTTCATCAAGTGCCTCGAGCGCCCTGTCGTCCGTCTCCTCATAGCCAAAGGTGATCGAGTACAGCGCCGAGAAGTTGTTGTAGTGCTTTTTGGAATTGTCAAAATCCAGCATGATAATGCTGTCGAGCGCTTCAAGCTCCTCATAAATTCTGTCCGCCTCCTCATAGGGAATGTTTGTCACCATGACTTTTGCAGTCCCATAGGTGATAAACTGCTCCTCCATGCGGTCCAGTCCCCGGCTCGTCTCTGTCGTGTCCGGCAGATATGCCGAGAGTGCGTTCTCCACTGTCGTCCAGTTCATCGAAACCACTGAAAAGATCAGCGCGATGCCAAACAGCAGGAAAAACAGATTACGTCTGTCAACGATGAAGGTGGCAACCTTAATCATAAATCCGCCATCTTCACCGCTTTTTTTGGGTTGTTCATCCATTTCCTCTCCTCCTACACAGCAAAAGTGTTTGCATCTCATTATGGTGAATAGTATAGTATATTGCTTTTGCTTTTTCAATAATGACTTTTGGTCATTTTTAGTATTGACAAAAGATTTTTACAGATGTAGAATGTTGGAAGAAAAACTGACCGTTG
>VSNR01000080.1 GCA_009774345.1 Lachnospiraceae bacterium
CGCCTAAAATAAGGTAATTTTATCCTTTATAGCGGCGCCGGAATGTGTTTCAATATTAGAATAAGTATTCATATCAATATCAACATTATAAATGAGGTGAAGCTATGCATTTATTTTCTATCGAAGGCCCGATTTGGCGCTTTTTTAACTTTGTGTATAATCTTGTGGTGCTCCATGTCCTCTGGGTGGTGTACAGTCTGCCAATTTTCACGATCGGCGCCTCCACGACCGCACTGTACTATGCCTGTATGAAAATGATCCGCACCAACGAGGGTTATGTTCACAGAAATTTTCATCATTCCTTCAAGCAGAACTTTAAGCAGTCCACTGTCATCTGGCTGGGGATGGTCGTACTCCTCACTTTATATGTCACGGACTTGCGCTACGGCATGTATCTGGGCAATACAGTGGGCAGAATCATGATTATCAGCTGTTCCATCTTCCTGATTCCAATTGTACTAACCACTATCTATATCTTTCCTGTACAGGCAAAGTTTGAGAATAAAATCCGCGACAATTTAAAAAATGCCCTGCTTATGTCGCTCAGGCATTTTCCTTGTTCATTATTATTATGTTTTATATATGGAACATTTATCCTGCTCACCATCTTCTTTGTCCCGTTCATCATGCTGATGATCTGCTGCGGGGCGGGGCTCGTTGCCTACCTCACCTCCAATATTTTCATCTATATCTTCCGCAAATATCTGCCTGAGGAGCTGGAGGAGGATTTGGAGCGCTCGGGAGAACATTTTGACTAAATTCCGTCCACTGGCCCGCCTGACAACCGCACCGCACACTTTGCCACCAGTGCCAGTACCAGCTTCTCACAGCCAAGGCTCAGCGCCACAATCACGATCGTCCACGCAAACAAATCTGGTGTGTCCAGATAGACCTTTGCCTGCTGAAGCCGCTCTCCAACCGACCCCCGCGGCATCCCGATCACCTCTGCGGCAGCGCCTGCCTTCCAGCTAAGCCCAATGGAAATACTGCATGCGGAATAAAAATATGGCAGGATTTGCGGCAGATAAATATAGCGTGCCACGCGCAGCCTTGGCAGGCGAAAGACCTGTGCCATCTCCAGAAGCTGTCTGTCCACACTTCTGATTCCGCTAAGCACATTGGTGTAGATAATCGGCAGCACCATCAGAAACGCTATAAATATAGAAAGATTTCTTGAGGAAAACCAGATCAGTGCCAAGATGATAAACGACGCGACCGGAACCGACTTGACCGCCAGCATGAGCGGTGCCATCAGCTCATGAATGCGGCAAAAACGCGACGACAGCCCCGCCAGTGCACTCCCCGTAACCACTGCCAGAAGAAATCCCAATGTGATGTGTGAGAGCGTGAAGAATACAGACTTCCAAAACAGGGCAGTCCTTGTCATCTGCGCAAGCCTGACTACGACTTTGACCGGTGAGACCAGCAAGATCTCACTGTCAAGCCCTATGCTCGCAAACTGCCATACAAGCAGCCAAAATAATACCGCCCAGAGCCGCAGTCTGTGCTGTTGTGTCTCTTTTCTCATGAGCCATAATAAAAATCATCTGCTGGAAGCGCCCCGCCGATGGCTTTGGGATTCTGCTCAGACAGCACTTTGAGGTATCCAGAGAGCTTTTGCTTCATCTCCTCTCCTGTGATGAACACAATATTGCACTTTGGCACTGCCTTGACTGCAACTGCCGCAGGTACGATGTCATACGCTTCGATCAGCGCCGCCGCATCCTCCACATTTTCATTGACATACGCCACAGAGTCCTCATAGTGTTCCAAAAAGGCTGTAACTGCCGCGGGATGCTGCTCGGCAAACTCTTTTCTCGCCACAACCACGCCTGTTAAGAGTGCGGAATCCGACCCAATCCGATCCCACTCCTCGGTGAGGTCCAGCGCGACACGTATCTTGTCACTCTTGGTCTGCGCGGTTGTGACAAAAGGCTGAGGCAGCATCGCAACTGCATTCTCCTGTGCCATCAGCGCAGACAGGCATTCTGCGTGTTCACTCTTCCACTCAATCGTCAAATCTTTCTCAGGGTCTATCCCATTTTGTTCCAGAATATAATTCAGGGCATACTCCGGTGTCGCCCCCTTTCCGCTGGCGTAGATCGTCTTACCCTTCAGATCATTTACACTTGACACGGTGTCCCCGCTCTCTACAATATAGATCACACCCAGTGTGTTGACGGCAAGTACCTGAACGCCCGCATCTGTATTATGATACAGCACCGATGCTAGATTGGCAGGAACTGCCGCAATATCCACCTGCCCCTGTATGAGCTTTGGCGTCACCTCGTCCGCTGCTGCCGCAATCTCAAACTGATACGTAGCATCTGTAAGCTCCCCCCGGTCGGACTTGTCCATAAAGTCCACCATTCCCATTGCTGTTGGTCCTTTTAAGGCAGCGACATGGACTGTCACAGGCGCTGTTTCTGCCGGCGCTTTTTTGGCGGCACCGCATCCTGTCATCAACGCTGCGCCCAGCATCAATGATACTGCGATTGTCATTAATTTTTTCATATTAATCTCCATTCTTACCAAAGTCTGCGAATTTGGGCGTAAGCACAAATTTGCCGTGTGAAAAATTTATTTTACATATTTATTATAAAATTCCTCGACGCGCAGCGGCTTGTCAAAATAGTACCCCTGCAAAAGCCCTGCGCCTGCCTCGTTGACGATTGCCATGATTGTCGTGTTCTCAACGCCTTCTGCGCAGACAATAATCCCTACATTATTGCAGAAGGAAATGATAAACTCGATGAGTTTCCTCTCCTTTTCGGTGCCGACCACAGACTTGATCATCGTGTGGTCGAGCTTGACGATATCCGTTGGGATATCCTTTAACACGGCAAGCGATGCATACCCTGTGCCAAAGTCATCGAGCGCAATACTGATTCCTTGGTCTTTTAGTTTCTGAAGCCGCTGTGTCAGCTCATCAATCCGTCCGATTCTACAGCTCTCGGTCAGTTCCAGCACAAGGCGCTCCGGCGCGATATGGTACTCGTTCAGTTTGCCGACAGTATAGTCCACGAGGTCGTCATCATGCAATTGGATATAGGAAACATTGACATGAACCTTCTCGATCGCATTGAACCCCCGCTCCTCCCACTCATTCAGATACCGCAGCACCTGCTCGATAATCCATTTTCCTACAGGAATAATAAACGCGGTATCCTCGAGAACGGGGATGAACTCCATCGGGCCGATTCCCGGAAAACGCTCGTCATTCCAGCGAAGCAGCGTCTCACAGCTTGTCCCCTTCCCGGTTTTGGAGTCTATAATGGGCTGCATGACGATCGAAAATCCTCTGAAATTGTCGTTGACACACTCACGTATGGCATCCCTTAACCGCAGCATCCGCGTCTTTTTCAGATGCATCTCTTCTGTGTAAATGGACACCCCTTTGCCTCCTGCGCTCTTGGCATTCTCCAGCGCGATCTGCATATTGCTCATAATCTGGTCAATGTACTTCCCATTCTGCGGAAACAGCACTGCCCCCGCCCTGAAATCAAGCTGTACCTGATTCCGCTCAATTTCCAGTGAAAAAAATGCCTGCTGCATTTTCTCGACTTCCCGCGTCACCTGCTCGCAGGTTCCGTTCTCGATTAACAGTGCAAAATCCGAACCGTCCATGCGGTAAATGCGCGTCCCCGGCGTCCGCACGCCAAGCATCTTGTGCGCGACTGCATAGAGTGTCTTATCCCCGTAAGAGTACCCAAACTCATCATTGATCCGCTTAAAATTATTGAGTCCAATCATGACTGCCGCACCGCATTGATTGTTGTAGAGCAGCTCCTCTGTGTCCTTGCGGAACTCGTGCAGTGTCCACAGCCCTGTCACAGGATCAATCTTATTTCTGACGCCCAAGTTTGTGACAAATCCGGCAAAAAAGTCCATATTGCCCTCCTCGTCATAGGTCATATATCCCTTGCAGTTGACCCACACATAGTCTCCCTCCGCATTCAGCATACGGTATTCCACATCATGATAGGCACTGATATGATTTGCCATGTCCTCAAAATCTTTCAGGTAAGCCCCCTTATCATCGGGATGGATTCGTTTGAGCCACTCTATATCCGCAGGATAGAGGATCTCACTCCCCAAGCCAAAATATTCCACTGCCCCCTTGGACCACCTTGCTGTATTATCTTTCATATTACTTGCAAAGAAAAAGGTTCTGTTCGACGACTGTGCCAGCACATCAAACAGTTTTGAATCGTACTCGTTCATTATGCTATCATACTCCATAGCGTTCATCCTCTTTAAAACTAACGAAAAATCATTATATAACTTATATATTATACCGTAACTGCACCCTAAACTCAATCAGGTTTCTGCAATTTTTTCTCAAAATGCTGATAATCCTTGCTGCTGTTCCACGCCCCGCCCCACTCAAAGCCATGCTCGGTAAACAGACGGTAACACAAGTCCTCCCTGTCAATCTTATACGGAAAATCCGCACTGCGGTCTGCGTATTCTCCTGCATTCTGCGGTGAAACCAGCACTTTGCCGTCTCTTGTCCGCACATAGGGATTGTACAGCGGATTGATGTCGATGGCACATCCATAGGAATGATTGGAGAGTTTCGACTTGCCGGACACTGTTCTGTAGTTAAAACAGGAGGTATTGTTGTCTGCCATGGACAGCTCATCATCTGCATTGTATTCATCAATCAGCCACACCTTCTCTATGGGATACTGATGTTCATACAGTTCGCGGAAAATCTCTATTAAATCCTGCGCGATCTCCTGATGACAGATGAGTTCTCCTTCCTGCACCTGCGCCTCAAAATCATAGTGAAGGATATGAACATAGGCTAATTCCTCATAGGAGATCTGTATGGGCTCTGCCGTGTCAGGATAGGATTTTCCTGTGATGCGCGCCTTGAGCTCCTCTGTCAAATCCGTAGAATAAAATGCGGTGCTGGCATCATATTGTGATGTGGGTGGTTCTACGGCTTCTGTCTGTTTTTCTGTCTGTATCTGAGTTTCTGACTTTATAGCTGCTTGTTCCGGCAGCGCAGTCTGCGGCGCTTCTTCAACTGTCATTTCAAGTTCACTGAAATCTATTGTTTCCGGTCTGCTTCCCGCCGGGTTGTGCTGGTTTTGATATCGAAAAAGCATGAGCAGACACAATAGAAAAAGCGTGCCCGACAGCAGTAATACAGCAAAAGATCTATTTTTTTTCATACGCTTCCAGCCTCCTTCTGGGTGCCCGTGTGCATAAAAGGACGAAACAGTTTTGAAACCGCTCCGTCCTCTTTTCAATGCTATACTATACCATTTTTCGACCTCTGTCAACCTGCGCCAACTTCTTTTTTTATCCTTTTTTGGATTTTCAACACATTCTGCCCGTCTCTGTGCACATAAGAGATATCGTCCATGCTCTTCCTTGCAATCATGATGCCCAACCCACCCACTTTTCGCTCATCCACCTGCGCAGTAATATCCGGCTCCGCCCTTTGCAGCGGATTAAAAGGAATCCCTCTATCCATCAAAGTAATGCTCATAACAGACGATAGCGCATCATATTCCATACACACTGTCATCGTACCCAGTGACTTTACACTATTCAGCGGCATCGGCATCTTATTTGCAATCGCATGGTATGTGCTTCAGATCATTGCCCGCTGGAATATTTTCAAGAAGGCGGGCGTGCCCGGCTGGAAAGCGCTCATCCCGTTCTACAACAGCTACACCCAGTATGAGCTGACATGGTCTGTATCCATGTTCTGGCTTGTCATCGCACTCTCGCTCGCAGGCGGCATCTTAAACAGCCTGATCGGCGGCGGTCTGATTCGCGCCATTGCCGGTATTATGGCATTTGCGGCAATGATTATCGAATACCCGATGGCAAACCACAAGCTCTCAAAATCCTTTGGCCACGGTGTCGGCTTTACGATCGGTCTGCTTCTGTTTGAAAGTATCTTTATGCTGATCCTAGGCTTTGGCAAATCAGAGTACATCGGCAACACGACCAAAAATGAGATGTAGACAGGATAATGACAGGCAATGAATTAAAAAAAATTCATTGACATATTTCCGCATCATACATATAATAATAGTATAAGACAGGCAACGGCGTGTGTCTGTTAAAGCGCTGAAATAAGGGAGTGCGCCGGTAAGCATTGCCTTATGGAGCTTTCAGGAGGGGTTGTGCATTGAAACCTCAAACCGGCTCAGGCAGATTGTCCCTCTGGTCAGTTTGCTGAAAGAAAATGCTCAGAAAGTCCCTGCCTAACGGCGGGGACTTTTACATTCAGAAAAGAGGATATCTATGGATTTATTGCAGAAATGTGCACAGGAATTTGACCGCCTGGTCCCATACCAGTATCATATCATTATCGGGCGCAAAGGTAAAACGCTGGAGTTCACTATCTCCTTTGACCGGGCAGATTTTCACCACCTTGCAGGCTTACATAAACTGCGGGACAACGTCCGTCTCCAGACAGGAAAACGGATTGATATTATGAAGGAAATTCTTAATGGTCAGATTACATACAACAATATAAAACAAAGCATATATTTTCACGAAATGGCACCGCGCCTCCTGCCGCTTTCACAGCTAGAACTTTTTCTGGACAGCAACGAAATTATTTTCCGGTATAATTCCAAAGCAAATATTTTTTCTGTTATCCGGGCAGACTATCTTCTGCAAAATGATTATGAAGGAACACCGGTTTATCTGTTCCTCGCACAGCGTTCCGGCTCGGACACACAGGTCTGCCGCACATTCTTTCCAAAATCAGGAAAGGATTATGCGGAGGGACAGCCGCGGTATACACTGCTCAAAAAAGAAAAACGAAATCTGATCACTGGTGAAACTTTTATACAGTACGACCGTCTGACTTGCTCGATTTAGATCTGTCTGACCGCCAGATCGTAAAACCGTCCTTTTCGCGCCATCAGCTCCTGATAGGAGCCTTCCTCGACAATCTCCCCCTTATCCATCACAAAGATGCGGTCGCAGTTCATCACTGTGCTCAGCCGATGCGCGATCACCACCTTTGTCGCCTGTAACGACTCCAATGTCTCGCAGACCATCGCCTGCGTCACATTGTCAAGCGCGGAGGTCGCCTCATCGAAGTAAATAATCTTTGGCTTATTCACAATCGCGCGCGATCAGAATGCGCTGCTGCTGCCCTCCTGAGATCGTGCCGCTGTTCTCGGCCAGCACCGTGTGAAGCCCCATCGGCATCTGGCGAATATCGTCCTCAAGCCCCACATCCCGTATCACCTGATTGACGCGCTCAAGCTTCGTGCCGGGGGCGGTGATGGTGATATTCTCATAAATACTTCCGCCAATTAACTTACCATCCTGCAAAACGACGCCAAATTTTTTCCGAAGCTGCCGCTTATCAATCCCGTCGATATCCTTGCCGTCATAGTAAATCTTGCCCACATCCGGCTTCTCAAAGCCCAGCAGCAGCTTTAACAGCGTCGATTTTCCGCACCCGGAGGAGCCGACAATCCCGATGTACTCTCCCGCCTTGATATGCATGGAAACGCCGTTTAAAACCGTACCCAAATCTTTATCATAAGAGAACGTCACATGGTTCACCTCGATATCGCCCGTCAGATTCCCCGGCATGGCAGTGTCCTCATCCCACTCTGGAAGCATCTCCAAAATCGGCTTACACCGATCGTATGCCGGTTTGACATCATTGACTGTGAGCATCGACGAGGCAATCTGAAGCATCGCGCTGGAAAAAGCGCCGAAGGCAGACGTAAATCCCATGAACGCACCGACCGACAAATCCATGCTGTTCTTGATCATGAGATAATACAGCACAATCGAAAACACCGTGTCCATGCTCCCCACCAGTGTATTGACTCCGACGGTCATCTTCTCCTTGCGGATGTTGATTCTTCTTGACTGAGTATAGGGCTTTAGATATTCATATAATGCGCGGTTCTCCACCCCCGCGATGCGAATCTTGGATATTCCGCTCAAAAACTGATACATACAGGACTGCGCCTTGCTGTCCACCTCCATCTTCTCAGACTCGTATTTGGTCTGCACAATCCCAATCCACACGATCAACACCATACAGACGGCGAGCATGATAAGCGAGACGATCGAGAGCTTTTTGGAATACCGAAACATCCGCCACAGATACATTAATGAAAACACCGCAGAAAACAGCATATTGATCACCACATCCGCCAGCGTGTTATAAATCGTAGAGATCCCCATCGCCCGCTGCGCGAGATCTGCCGAATCATATGCCCTGAAAAAGCTCTCCGGCAGATTAAACAGCCGGTCATACGCCGCACTCTGCACCGCGTACTCCATCGTGTTCATCCCGCGAAAGGACGCCAGATTTTTGACGATCGTAAAAGTCATATTCCCGACTGCACACGACAAAATCACGCCGCATAACTGCACAAGCCCCGCGCTGTTTCCCATCGGGATAAAGCGGTCATAGAGCTGCTCATTCATCATTGGCATCAGCAGTCCGATCAGTGTCCCCAAAAGCGAGTACACCACCAAGCGCACCAGATCGCTTTTGTACACGCCCTTCATCCCGAATGAAAACAAGTCTTTGAGCTTCATGGGCTTGTTTGGAAACGGGCGGTAGAACACGTACCCCTTGGGTTTTAGCGCGGCGGCATACTTCTCATTGACAACGCACCGTTTTTTGCTCACTGCATCATACGCCGTGTATTTCCCGGGCGATATCGGAATGCACACGACCGGGTGATTCTGTTCTTCTGTGTAGGCAAGCAGCGCGCCGCAGTCCCGCCGATACCAGTTCTCGTCCAGAACGATTTCCCGGATGCTAAAGTGCGAGACATGCGCGATATCCTCCACGCGAGACCGCCGCCCGCAGCTCTCCACAAGCTTATCAAAAGAAACGATCGAAATCTCCAAATGGTCGCACCGATACGCCACCGCGTCATAAATCCGGTTGCCGGACTCCGGCGTGACCCGCTTGTTGCCGCCGCGCCTGAACAAATCATAACTGATCTGAAGCCCCTGCTCATACGTGTGCTCCTGCTCCCTCGCCGTGGCATAGATATAGCCCTCTTCCTTGATAATATTGATATTATACGCCTCTATGAGCTGTTCTGCAAAGTCTCCCGCGTCGGGCTGATAGACGCCTGCCTTTTTCGCAAATTCCTCTCGGACAGCGTCCGCATTGATCTGATGCGTGCTTGCTGACACCTGCTCTATCACCGCCTGTTCGAGCGCCACAAAGCCAATCCGCCAACTGCCCAGCAGTTCATGATCTGCGCAGAGTGACGGCAGCAGCTCCTCCTCGCCCGCCTCGTACAGCATGAGCTTTCTTCCATTTTTCCCTTCCGTGCAGGGAAACAGATACACGAGTACCCTCCCCTGAATCACGCTGTAGACGGCAGTATTTTCTTTCGTAATATGCATCTGTCCGCCGTGCAGATAGATCTGTCTCTTATTCGCCATCGTTTCCTACGCTCCTAAATATTCTGAATCAGTCTCTGATAATGCCCCTCTTTGCCTGCAAGCTCCTCGTGGCTTCCGCGCTGTACAATCCTGCCGTGCTCCTAAATGCAATATTTTTCAGCTCGACCTCGCCTGTCAGTTTCGTGGTCATGGGCACAGGTGCCTGTTCCTTTGATATGCTCTCCCGAAACTTTTCATCCTCCTCGTATTTTAAGATATCCTCGACCCGGCTCATGTCCGCCTTTAAGGTCTGAATCTTTCTGATAAATCCGACCAGTTGATTTACCGGCTCCGTAAAGGACCCCAAAAGGCTGCTGTAGGCGACAAGCATTCCGGCAGTCATCTGCCCCTGTATGACCAGCACGCCGCCAATCATCATCACAAGCACATTCGTGATCTCATTTACCGCGGCAGGAATGGCATTCAGTATCTGCTGCACATTGCCGAGCTTCTGTTCAAGCAGAATGGTCTTGGCATAGTATCCCATGATTCTGCCGATATACGCATTTTCCGCCCCCGACGCCTTGAGCGTGCTCGTGATATTGAGTCCGGCAAACACCGACCCGATCATTTTCCCCTCATCCTGCTGCATCTTCATCGTCGCATTCTCAATGACGCCGGAGCTGAATTTCATGAGAATGACATGAAATACAATGCTGCATATGCCAATGAGCGTCAGAATCGGACTGTACGCCAAAAGCAGTATCAGATAAAACGCCGCCACCAGCACATTCAGCGCTGTCTCTGCCAGATCTCCTGCCAGAAAAGCGCTGACGTTGTTGTTATTCCCGACACGCTGTACCAGATCGCCCGCGTAGCGCTGGTCAAAAAATGCCATCGGAAGCCGCAGCAGATGTGTGAGAAACGTGTGCGCGGAGACGAGCGACATTTTATTTTGCAGCTTCTGTAACAAATATCCTCTATAATACGTAAGCGCTGCCTGAAACAGCACCGTAAACGCCATAACCAGCAAAAATACGGTGATCCACCGCGTATTGCCGCCAAGCAGAATGTCATCAATAAATACCTGTGAAAACACCGGTATCACAAGCCCCGGAAACACGAGCCAGACACCGATGAGCACCATCGCCGCGATGGCGGTATACTGCCCTTTGAGCCTGTTTCGTATGAAGGAAAAGAGTGTCTTTTCTCCCTTCTGCTTCTCAAAACGCGCCGTCTTCTCAAAGACGATCACGACGCCTGTAAAGCAGTTGTCCACCTCCTCCACGGTGAGCCTGCGCCTGCCGACCGCCGGATCGTTGATATAGGCATATTTGCCTTTCATGCCCTCCCAGACGACAAAGTGATTAAAATTCCAGTGGATGATGCAGGGCGGCTTGCACTGCATGAGCTCCTTTAACCCCTTGCGGTATCCCTTCGCCTCGAGCGTCAGTTTTTCTTTGATATAAGGAATCAGCATCGTGATCGGCTGCTTCTCTGACACGACCACATTTGCCTCCATCAGCGTTCCCTCTGCAAGCGTGAGCGCACTGCCCTTCTTGCTCGACCAGTAATATCCGCTCTTTGTCGCCGCATCCTCCCTGAGCCTGCACTTGACGCCGATCACCGGACCATTTTTCAGAAAGGACTCCACCAGCGCATCATTGCCAAGCTGTTCCTGAAGCTCCTCTGTCGTGGCGACATAAGGGTCCACCGCCTCCACCGACGCCTCCATATGCCCGTACTCCTGCTTGTTGACAGTCGTGGGATAGACCAGCACCTTCATCCCCGCTGTAATCTTCTTGCCGGAACTGATTGGCACATAGCAGACCACAATATTCTCTGTGTCCTGCCGCACCTTCGCCAGCACGCTGCCCTGCTGTACGACGCTCCCCGGCAGCAGCGACAGATTTGTCACGACGCCCTCCACGCTTGAGAGCACTTTGCAGTCTTCAAGCTGCTGCTCACAGTCGTGGTACTCTGTCTGCAACTGGTCTATGATCGAAGCTTTCGTCGCATCAAACTGACTGTAGATCGCCGCCGTCTGCTGCTCTGCCATCTGCGCGTCGAGCTTTACCTGAACTTGTAACTGCGCGACGGCGTCCTCCAGATTGGTAAAGGCTGCCTTCTGGGAATTGTACTCGCTCATCGCCTTGTTGTATTCATTGGAGAGCATGGACTGCTGCTTCTGCACCTGCTCGAGATATGCCAGCTTATTCTGATAAATCTGCCGCGCGCTGTCATATTCGCTCGCTGCTGCGTTCTTTTGTGCCTGATAGGTATTTACATCCTCTTGATAATTGTCTCTTGTCCTGCCTGCCGAATCCAGTTCAAGCCGGTACTGTTCCAGATAATTCTGATACTGCTGCTCCTCCGCCGCGATATTCGCGCTGTATTCCTTTTCTTTCTCTGCTGCCGCGATGTATTTCTGTGCGGTCTGCACCAGCTCGGGATACTGCTCGGAATTCACTGACTCGAGAAACGCCTTCACATTTTCAAGAGTGATTGAAAGTCCTGCCTCTCCGCCTGCCGCCACGTACTGATCATACTGTTTTCTAAACTTTTTCTTAGTCTCTGACACCCCTTTTTGAAGCGATTCCTTCTGTGCGGCGATCTGATTCAGCTTACTTTCCATATTCTGATAATTTCCCTCTGCCTGCGCATAGGCGACCTGCGCCTGATCAAGACTCGCATACGCCGACTCAAGATAGCTTGACGCTGTTGAGAGGCTGTTCTGTGCACTGCTGAAATCAATCTGCTCGCTGTTGCTGTCGTCCGTGTTGATGCTTTCATAGTACCACGCCTCCTCCGTGCACATGATTTCCTCCGCCTCAAGGAGCTTCTGACGCTGCTCTCCTAACTCTGAGAGCTTTAATTCCAGCGATGCCTGATCTTGCAGCAGCGTCTGATTGGCTGTCAGCAGTTCATTTTTAATGTCGATCAGATTCTTGTTGTCCGCCGTCACCACATCCTCCACAGAATCAATCGTGACTGCCTGCACCTTTTCTATCCTGTCCTGATACTGCGCCTGCCGCTCTCGCAGTTCCACAGAATCCAGCAGCGCGATGACATCCCCCTTTTTCACCGTCGCCCCCTCCTCGACACAGACCGCATCAATGACGCCCGCGGCTGTCGAATATACGTTATAGCTTCCGCCCTCATTGACATAGACACCCTGCACGTCCACATTCTCCGGCAGCCTGCCAAACACAGACCAGATGAGCGCCACGCCGATCATCAGCCCCGCGCCTGCCATCGCGATCCAGAAGCGCGGCAGCGTGATCACGATCATCTTGTCGAGCTGCTCCGGCGAAGATAACTTCTCCAACAACGATTTGCGAAATAAATCTGCCATCTATATCCTCCTCATTCTTATATGACACTCTTTAGCACTTCCTGCATTTTCGCCAGCGACCGCTTCAAAATAATCCGCACATTGCCGGACGACACATGCAGGCGGCTTGCGATTTCCTGCGAGGTCATATCCCTGTAATACTTCATGCAGACAATCTGCCGGTTGCGCTCTGGCAGCACGCATATGGCATGTTCGAGCAGCAGACTCAGCTCCTTCTGCGCGATGCAATCCACCTGCTCCGACAGCTCCTCGATCTCATCCCCCACCAAAATACACTCCCATTTTTTCTGGCGTTTCTAATAATTCCTGACATGGTTTGCCGCAATCGCGCAGAGCCATGTCGTGATAGAGCTTTTGCTGTGGTCATAGGAATCAAGATTTTTGTATGCCAGCAGAAACACATCCGCCGCCAGCTCCTCCGCGATCGCCCTGTTATGAACCCTGCAAAACATATAGTTCAGGATACTCTGGTAGTAACTCCCATAAATCTTTTCGAAATAGGTATCTTTCGTCATCCGTTTCCCCCTCACCATTACAGGAACTGTAGATAAATAACTAACGCATCTTGACTTGTCTATTTCTCCGATAGCACAGCACAAAAAGCCTCGCCGTAGCCCGCTACGACTGCGTTTTTTGTACTGCACTCTCGAAGAAATATCCTGCGCAATCTGCATCACTTATTTTTCTACAATTCCTTATCATTTCGTCCATATATAACGTATTTACGTCATATATGCAACTGTTTTTCGTCATATCGAATATTCGGCATAACTATGTCGCACAATACTATCTGTCGGATTATCGACATATACGCTATGATTAAAGAAATATCATGAATGACTGTGAGGTTTTATAATGAATGAATTCGATCCAATTCTGCGGATTCAGGAGCTGTGCTCTGAACGTAACTGGTCCTATTACCAATTGGCAAAAGTATCAGGACTCACCTATTCAACGCTAAGTACCATGATAAACAAGCACAACATGCCCTCCCTTCTGACACTGCAAAAAATCTGTCAGGGATTTGGCATCTCGATTGCCGAATTTTTTGATCAGGGAAAACACTATAACGGATTAACGCAGGAACAGGTACAATGTCTCGAACTTTTTACCACACTTTCACAAGACGAGAAACGACTGGCGATCGCTTACATGAAAGGGCTGGCGCACCAGTTATAAATGGAGTGTGCACAAAAAAAAACGTATGATTTGTTATTTCAAATCATACGTTCCCTGAATTATGCTCTGCGAAAATGCAGTTCTCTCAATCCCTCCACCTCATCGCACACCGTCTTTAAGCCGCAGTGATCACAATCCATCGAAAGACCTGTAAAAATATGGTTTAAGGACTGCGTGATCTGCTCCGCTCTGCCAAGCCTGTCCTCCAGCATACAATAGTCAAATGCCGGATGTGTCACAAAAATCACATTGACCGTCTTTATTTGCGGTATTTTCTGGTACTGCATCAGATACAGATCACCGATCTCCGCAAAGCGGACTCCCTTTTTCAGCGCCTTTTGACTAACGCGCACCGGCTCGCGCTGGCTGACCGGCGAGATGCGCGCCATATACCCCTCCGGGTGAATATGATAGCGCACATAGTCCACTTCACGGAATTTCCGATAGAGGGCTTCCTCGCTGTCCGTTTCCTCTAATTCAACCAACACAAGGCGCGCGTAGGACTGGCTTTCTCTGATCTGGGGCAAATCCTTTCCATATAAATAGACCCCCTGCGGAAATAAAATCGGCTCCGTGGTATACAGGCAGCCGCTCAGTCCAAGCGTCCCCGCTCCGCCAAGCTCATATGCCATCTCCCGCGCAAGAATCATGTGATGCGCGCCCACATCTGCCCACGGTCTCCTGGGCTTTTCCAGCCTTGCAGCCTCCATCGGGGCAAGATGGCACAGCTCCCCTGTAATTTCTATTATCATCTCATCAAAAAGCTTCACAATCGTTTTTCCTTCTTCACATGGTCATAGTGTTTTGCAAAAACTGGCATGATTTTCTCTGCCGCCTTCATATCCAGATTGAAAAAATAGATGGTAAATGTCACCACAAAAAACGCTGCTGCCACAGCAGCCGCACCAAGTATAACTTTCAAAAATTTCATAACACTGCCCCTTTGCTCTATCGTGCCTTGCGCCTCGCAAACTCCGCCGCGCCGAGCGCCCCCATCAACTGTGGGTCGATCGGAAGGTCTACCACCCTGATTTTGAGCACCTTCTCAATCGCCTGTTTCAAACCTTCATTTTTGGCGCAGCCGCCTGTCAGCGTGATCTGGTCCACTGCCCCCGCCTTCTTTGCCATGACGAAGCACCGTTTTGCCACCGAGAGCTGTATCCCTGCCGCAATCTCCTCCATCGGCTTGCCCTCGCCGACGAGGGAAACCACCTCGCTCTCTGCAAACACGGTACACTGCGACGTGATTGGAATCACATTTTTCGCCTTTAACGACAGCTTCGAAAACTCTTCCAAAGACAGCTCAAACGCATTTGCCATGCTCTCAAAAAAGCGCCCTGTCCCTGCCGCGCACTTGTCATTCATCGCGAAGTTGAGCACGGTCCCGTCTGTGTCAATGGCAATCCCTTTGACATCCTGCCCGCCAATATCAATAATTGCGTGCACATCAGGATTCGCCAGATGCACCCCCATCGCATGACAGCTGATCTCCGATATATTTTCATCGGCAAACGGCACCTTATTGCGCCCGTAGCCGGTGCCAACCAGATACGCTAAATCCCGCACGGACGCCAAATCCGCCACCTGCGAAACCGCCTTCTCTAACGCCGCCTGCGCGCTTTTCACTGGATGAATGCGGCTCCTGCTGGTGACGCTCGCCGCAATCCTGCCCGCCTCATCGAGAATCACACACTTCGTATAAGTACTCCCTGCATCACAACCACCGAAATATCTCATATTCTTACCTCCTCCTTACCAGTTCCTGTCATCGTCAAAATCCTCAAGGCTTGGGTCGAGCGGCTCCTCGCGAAAGACGGTACGCATGTAGCGGTTGACCTCCATGCGCATGTCCTTTCTCGAGCCATCCTCGGGCTTCATCAGGTTGTGGTTGACCCAGATCAGATGAATGCCGTGTTTTCTCGCTTCCTCCTCAAAAAGTCCGTGGTAGCCGGACATCGCCTTACAGCCCATGTGGCAGTACATAATCACCACATCCACATCAAAGCTCTCACAGAAGCGCCACAAATCCTCCACGCCCACCTCATAACCGCCGTTCGAGCGGCTGCGCATGATCATCTTTCCATATAAATATGCCAAATCCTTCAATGCCTGCTCCTTGTCATGCGTATCAACCATGCGCGTAGAGCACAGGCTCAGCATATCCACAAGCGCCGCCACGCCCCAGCAGTTTTGCAGCCAGACCGTAAACGCCGTGTAGTACGCAGACTGCACGCCCCAAGTGATTGCGCGGTGGCGGATTTCCCGGCAGACCAGCTCCTTTTGCTCATAGCCTCTCCTGATGTAGCGGTTGAGCTTTTCCTCCACCTTCCGAAACACTTCGTATCTGCCGCCTGTCGCCTGATAGACACAGTAGCGGTAAAGCGCAAGGTTCGTGCCAATCATCTGCGGATACTTGGTGCGGCTGATCTCAAACCAGTCCAGCATATTCTGTGTCTCGGCATTAAAGAGCTCCATGCTCTTAAAAAAGGCATTCCAGTCAAACGTCTCACCTGTGTGCTTCTCAATAAAGGCGATACAGTTTTTTATCTCCTCCACCGCATACGGCTGCACACTCTCATAAGTATGTCGAATCGGCACTGCCAGCTCATAGGTCGGAATGCCAAAATACTGCCCCTCGATGCTGTTTCCCATCAAACTTCCGTCGCAGGTCGTATTGCAGTGTACCGCGCACGCGCCGATTCTGGGATAATCGTCCTCCAGCGCGACCCCCAGCTCCGCAAGGGGCATCGGGCAGACATCCGACGGCACGCCGTAGGTCTGCGCCGCATCGGTGTAATGCACCACGCCGTCCTGTACCATCATCGCACAGGTGTACACCGCAGGCACCTCCACCGATACCCAGATCAGGTTTGGAAAGCCGTTCATGATCTCACTCATCATATTTTCATCAAAGAGCACCATGCGCTTTCGAAGCTTCTCGTCATTGCCAATATTAGGATCTGCCTTGAACATCCTCGTCATGCTCTTGCACATGTCGATGACCACAATGCTGAGCGCCGTGTGCGTAATCCGAAGCTGCGCGCCGCGCATCCCTTCTGTATGCCTGTCGAAAAAGTCCGGCACCACCAGATAATTGAGCATCCAGCGATAGCGGAAAAATGCCCTTACATTATTGGGCTTTGCGGCAAAACGAAGCAACACGCCCCAGATGCGAAGCCACTGTGCATAGTCGTACATCGTATCCCTGACACCGCGCCACTCGCGCCTTCTCCTTGCTTTTTTGCCTGTGTAAAATGAACCGAGCTTCTCGCTCCCCATATGTTTTCCCATTTATCTGCCACCTCACCTTAATTTCTTGATTTCCAGACTCTCCACAAACGCCTGAAAGCGGGTGCGAAGCTGCCCTGAGCTGCCTGTCACATACGGTCTGTCGATGGAAAGCGTCGGCACCCCATACTTTTCCCGCATATTTTTTGACGCGTAAGCACGCTCATATCCCCAATAGTCGCAAAACTTCATCTGCTGGTAAATCACACCGTCCGCATGATATTCCTGCACGAGTCCGCGCACATATTCCTGACGCTCTGCCACCTTCTCGGCGTTCATATACCGCGGACATTTGCCGATGTTCAGATAGTGCCTGCACACCTGCGTCAGCGCATCCTCCTCATCATGGAGCGCGATCGGCTCCCGTTCTGGAAAAAAGCCAAAGCAAAACCGGTCTGCCACCACCCTGATGCCCGTCTCCTCCATCAGTTGAATCAGCCCCGGATCGTCGATCTCTGAACCTGCGACAACGACCTTCACGCGAAACGCCGGCTTCTGATCGGGCTCTCTGGTCTTTAACTCCTCCGCCACAGCGGCAAGCCTATCGATCAAAAGCGCCTTGGGACAACAGTACGTCGCCGTACACAAAACCGCAAACTCATACCCTGTGATGCGCGGATTGTCCTCCTTGCGGTATGCAGACAGTTCCTGCAAAAGATGACAGATCTGATTGTGCTGTGCCACTGCGGTTCTGATACTTTCATCGGAAATATCCACTCCCAACTTTTCATGCAATGGTTTGAGCACATGCTCCTGCGTCTGCCGCACATAGTGGCGCAGCGCCGTATCATCTGATTTCATGGGCGCATCAAAATACGAGACAAAGGAGTTCTCAATGCAGTTTAGATGCTCGATATTCTCCACGCAGCGGTTCATCTGAGCGCACGCATCCGGCGCAATGATACCGTCAAGAAACTGATAGCCGCCCTCCACTGCCCGCTCAAGAATCGCCCGGCAGCACTCGCACAGCAGACTGGACATATAATAGGTCCCGATCTCTATCGAGCCCGTCCGCGGCGCCCGCAGTCTGACCGAAAAACAGCCCGGCAGATTCAACAGCGGCTCCGGCGCCAGCGAACAGACGCTGCCAATCGGATGCAGCCCCATCGCCACCCCCTCGCGCACCAATTCATTGTTCGCTTCCTCCAGCAACTTTTCAAATGGATATAACTGTGATAAATCTCTCATCTTTTCCCCCCTCTTATTTGTCCTGTCAAATGCCCATCTTATCAAGCACTTCGGCGGCACCGCGCACCAGTGCAGTGTCAAAAGGAAGCCCAAGCACGCTCTCCCCGCGCAAATCCGTCTCAGCAAGCAGCTCATCAGTGGCAATATAGCTCAGCACTGGAATCTTTCCAGTATCCACCAGCCTGACAGACGCTTCCGACAACACGCGGTTCACCACCGCGCCCACCTGCTCATACATTACCAGCTCCTCCGCCACCTGCTGAATCGTCTGGATGACCTGCGTCCCCTTGCGGCTTGTGTCCGTCACCAACAGCAGATGTGTCACCCGCTCCATCACACGACGGTTAATCTGCTCAATGCCAGCCTCCCCGTCGATGACCACATAGTCAAAATTGTCAGAAAGAAGCTGAATCACTGCTTTTAGATAATTGTTAATCTTGCAGTAACAGCCTGCGCTCTCCGGGCGCCCTACCGCGATAAACGCAAAACCGTCACACTCTGTCATCGCGTCGTAGATGCGGTACTCTGACTCTGCCAGCAGCTCTAACGCTGAGCGGGTATCGCCCTCCTCCACCGTCGCCACGACTGCCTTTCGTATCGCGTCAATCGTCCCGTGCACCTCCACGCCAAGCGCCGTGGCCAATCCAACCGCCGGGTCCGCGTCGATCGCAAGGATACGCCGGTCGGGATAGCGCGCTGCCAGCACCTTGACCATCGCCGCTGCCAGCGAAGTCTTGCCAACGCCGCCCTTTCCTGCCACTGCGATTACTTTTGTATTTTTTTGAGTATCCTGTATCATTGCTTTTCCTCTTTCTCTGATTTTTCAAACACATTTCAATCCCTATCTTCTTTATGCATTATAACAGATAATGAACCAAATGTATATTTGAATCATTAGA
>VSNR01000081.1 GCA_009774345.1 Lachnospiraceae bacterium
AAGAAATACTTATTTAGTTAAAATATCAATGTATATTAAAGTAAAATTATGCTAAATTCATATTGTACAGATGATGCAATGCCGTTATTATGAGAAAGGAGAGAGAGCATAGTATGGTGATAGGGAGATTGAGAAAAACGTTGAAGAGAAGTTTGTCAATCGCGATGGCAGCAGCGTTGATGGTGACTTCTGTTCCCGAATTTTCTGCTGCGGCGATGGCACAGGAAGAAGTGTATGACGAGAGCACTTTGGATCAGGCAGTGCCAGCAAAATCAGAAGAGGGAACATCGCAAGACGAAAATTTGACAGACAGTGCATCGACAGAAGAGAGACAGGACAACAAGGACACACACGAAGTTGACACAGAACAGGCTGAAACGAAATCATCCGCAGAGGAGAGTTCAGAAACAGAACATGCGACACAGAGCACAGCAGTTCAGGAGGAAGCCTCAGAGACAGAGACCAGTACAGAGCGTCATACTGAAGAGAGAACGGAATCCGAGTTGGAGTCAGAGCGTAAAACCGAAGAGAAAACGGAATCCGAATCAGAAACAGAGCGTAAGACAGAGATGGAGTCCCAGACAGAAACCGTGAAGGAAACCGAGGAAGCGTGCACAACAACGATAGAAGAAACGGAGACTGAATCAGAGACAGAGCTTGAGACCGAGGAGAAAGTAGACAAAAATTCTGATGCTGACAAAGAACAGCGCCAGGAGGAAGAGATTGTCGGGAAGCTGATCTATGAGAATGATTTTGACAGCATGGCGGAAGGCGAGACCGTAAATGGTAAAAAGGTGGTAGAACTGGCGAAAGGGAATAAGGCAGTAGAATGTGAGATCAAAGGGGTGTTACAAGGAACGAGCTGGGAGGAAATGTTTACAGTGAATATGGCGTTGGAGGAGCCATATCAAGAACCCATTAAGGAGAAAGTGACGATAGGTTGTGACATTTATGTTCCGACAGATTCAGATAACAATATAGGTGACATTGGGACAATGAAAGTGCAGCTTGTACTTGTTGCCAATGAAGAATGGACGTGGTTTTCAGCGGATACATATCCTGAGATCACAGCGGAGCAGTTAGTGGACAGCGGTATTGATGGATATCTCAAAAAGCATATATCAATTGATATCGCTGGCAGTAAGGAGGAAGGGAAAGAGTGGGACATTGCCGATCTTGCTGCGTTGAGGGAGGTAAATGTTAAGGTGGTTGGAGATACCAGTACTTATCAGGGAAAACTGTATCTTGACAATGTAGTCCTGAAGGATACCTCCACCAAGACCGATGAGCCCAATCCTGACGATCCAGACACACCAGCCAATGAAGTAGTATTCTACGAGAATAACTTCAATGAGGTAGAAAAAATCGAAGATATCGTGAATGTTGGCGGGAGTGAAGGAACTGCAATGAAGGACAGCGAAGGCAATGTGCTTGCGTCTGTCGCAGAACTGGCAGCAGGCAATAAAGCCATCAAATTTACGGCGGATCTGTCCGATACGAATGGCTGTATCGATCTTTTTAAGGCAGAGATTGATCTGCCAGAGGCGTTTACCAAGACTATCAACGAAAAGGTAGTTATGAGTTATGATCTGTATTTCCCAGAGCAGGCGGTTACTGCGGTTGGAGATGATTTTGGGACAATGACAGCTTTGCCCGGTTTAAAGAGTACAGACAAATGGACTTGGGTTACCTCCAAACAAGGCGAGGATTATGACAAGACGAAATGGGCAGAGACTTCTGATGTGGATGGCTATAAAGTATTCCATGTAGAAGTGAACATGAATGCTTTTAAAACATGGGATAATGATAAACAGGATGATGTTGATTATGCTTTTTCGGATATTACGCCTATCAAGGCAGTCATACCTTGTCTGGCAGGAAAAAGCAGTAAGTATCAAGGCGATATTTATCTGGATAATCTGAAAGTAAAGGCGGTTGGCGTATCAGATGAAGGCGATCAACCGAGTGAACCTGATCAGCCAGAAAAGCCTGATAAACCCAGCCAAGAGGGAAAAGTAATCTATGAGAATAACTTTGATGAATTGACAGATGCAGGTATTGTCAGTGAGGCTGATGGAAAAAAAGCGGAACTGACAACGCTTGCGGATGGAAATAAGGCGATCAAGTTTACGACAGATTTGTCAGGAACAAAGGGTTGGACAGATATCT
The DNA here is from genome assembly GCA_009774345.1 of Lachnospiraceae bacterium. Classification (GTDB taxonomy): domain Bacteria; phylum Bacillota; class Clostridia; order Lachnospirales; family Lachnospiraceae; genus COE1. The sequence continues at coordinate 2,170 of VSNR01000081.1, forward strand.
TTAAGGCACAGATTGATTTACCAGAGTTGTATACAGACGCCATCAGTGAAAAGGTGGTCATGAGTTATGATGTATATTTTCCAGAGACTAGCGTTGATGAGAATTTTAAGACCATCAAGGCACAGGCGGCTTTGAAGGCGGGAGAGAAGGAGACATGGATTTCACAGAAATCATGGCCGCAAGTTACAAAAGATACACTGGAAGACAGCGATATAGCAGGCTATAAGGTATTTCATGTAGAAATTAACATGAATGATTTTCAGACATGGAATGGATCTACTAATGTAGATTATCCTTTTGAGGACATTATACCGATTAAGACGGTCATTCCGTGCCTTGGAGGAGATGTAAGCGGCTATGTAGGTGATGTATATCTCGATAATCTTGTAGTTCGGGCAGTGGGAGAAGAGGTAAAGCCCGAAGAAGACAGGAAACTGATTTATAAGAATAACTTTGATGAACTGACAGATTTGAACGGTGTTCTCAGCGAGAATGTAAATGGTGCGAATCCCACACTTACAGAGCTCGTGGCAGATAACAAGGCAGTAAAATATTCTGTAAAGCTAACAGGCGGTGGCTGGAAAGAGATTTTTAAAGCGAAGTTTGGTCTTGATACACCTTATGACAAGACAATCAATTCCAAGGTTGTTATGAGTTATGATGTGTATTTCCCAGAAGACAAAATAGGAACAAGCTTTGATTCGATGAAGGCTCAGGCAGCATTGATTTCTGGAACAGGAGAAGGTGCATGGGTGACTGCAAAGACCATTCCCGAATTAAAAACTATAGATCTGGAAGAGGATACAGACGTACCAGGTTTTAAAAAGGCGCATATAGAGATCGATATGAATGATCTTGAAACATGGGATAGTGAAACAGAGAAAAACGTTCCTTATCCGTTTGATAAGATTACACCTGTTCAGGCAGTTATTCCATGTTTTGTAGGAGCAGGAAGTACCTATGAAGGCGATCTGTACCTCGACAATCTCGAAGTATGGGCAGTAAACGAAGGAAACGACACCCCTGTAGAATTAGACGATCTGGTCTTAAATCTTGATCAGTCTGCATGGGAAGTTCTCCCTGGCTATCAGTACAATGGAGAAAGCAGTCTGACAAATAAAACCGTTGGTGACAAGGACATGTTAGTACTCAGCATGGATTACACTAACGATTCAGCGCAAGGATGGAGCGAGGCAAAATTCAAGTATACGCATCCGTCAACGGTAGAAATACCAAACGGATACAACGCATTCGTGGCAGATATTTACTATAAACCAACCGATATATCTGCGGGAAGCCTTGCAATTAAAATCGCAACGGATAGTCCAAAATTTGAGAAAGACGACGCTCTGCCAGAGAGCGAACCGACAGACATTCCAGAATTAAAAGACTACAACAAGGCCGAATTTATACTAAGCTTTAAAGTTCCCAAAGGAACTTTTGAAAATCTGACACTAGGCTTTGTAGGAAAGAACACAAACTTTAAAGGAGACGTATATCTTGACAATCTACGCTTTACACAGCTTACTACCCCGGATGTATATGTGGATTCTACGCTCCTTCCAGAGAAAGGCGCTGGAATCAAGGTCGTGGATGACGGGAGAAGCATTCAGACAGCAAGCGGAAACAAGGTTGCCATCGCAGAACAGGTGGCACTGGCCGACGCCAATGCCAATGAGGCGACAAAGAACCTGTATGCATACTTAAAGGCAGTCGGCGAGTCAGACAGTGTGATCTTCGGACACCAGAATGACACACACCACAAGGCGGGAAGCGCAGGAGAGGGATTCTCCACTTCCGATACCGAGGATGTGACAGGCAGCATTGCAGGTATCATTGGTATAGATACATTATCCCTTACCGGAAATGAGGCATCGACATGGGATGCGCCAGAGGCAGACAGGATTGCCAATGTGGCAGAGATCACGAGAAAAGCGGCAGCAGAGGGCGCGTTGATCACCGTTTCAGCGCACATGCCAAACTTTGATGTCATTGACAAGAGAGTCAAGGCATATGAGGCGTCAGGTGAGGCAGGAACCGACAGCGATACCGTGGGTTACTGGGTCGTAAACGGCGAGAAGCAGTACAATTTCTCAGGCTATACGCCGAACACACTGACCGGAAATGTCGTGGAGAGAATCATGCCGGGCAAGGATCTGAATTATCTTTATACAGATTATCTGGACATGATCGCAGATTATGCAAAGGCAGTGGAGGGCGATGGCATTACCATATTGTTTAGACCACTCCATGAAAATACAGGAAGCTGGTTCTGGTGGGGCGCAGCGCTCTGTGATGAGCAGGCATACATCGCGCTGTACAGATACACCGTAGATTATCTGAAAGAGACCAAAGGCGTTCACAATATGCTCTACGTATACGGACCAGGCAGCGAGGCGGCAAACGTGGCAGAGTACGGTGCAAGATATCCGGGCGATGCCTATGTGGATATGATCGGTTATGACTTGTACCACTCGGGTCCTTCGCAGGAAAATGAGGCAGGATATTTACAGAGTATCAGCAAACAGAATGGCATTCTGCGAGACTTTGCGACAGCACATAATAAATTGTATGCGATCACAGAGACCGGTGTCGCAGACAAAGATGCATCTGGTGCAGATATTGCACTTAGGCGCACGGGAAATGAGGTCATGGACTGGTACATGCAGCTGTTGGACCAGATCAGCGACGAGGGTGTATGCTATTTCCTTGTGTGGGCAAATTTCAGCGAAAACGGCAGTTTCTATCTGCCTTTCGTGACAGAGAAGAAAGAGAACGGTATTTTGCATGGACACGAGATGATCGACGAGTTTATCCGGTTTTACAATGATGACAGAAGTGTCTTTGCGACAGACATGAACAATGAATTCAAAAAGATCAGCAGTGTGACAAACACGACAGAGCCAGGTGCAGTGGCAGGTTATATCGTGGCACCGCAGTCCGGTGACAGACTGATTGCCGGCAATGGAACGACACGGATTGCAGCAAGGATTTGCGGCGAGGTTGGCACAGCAAAAGTACAGTTTATCGCCGCTGCGGGAGATCAGGAAGTCCTTCTGGAAGCATCCTACAATGAAGAAGAGGGTGTATGGGAAGCACAGATGACGGATGAGGAGCTGCTAAGTCTCGGTGAAATTCCGGGTGCGATCACATTGATGGTAGGCGAAACTGAAATTGCCCAGATCAGTGCGCGGTTTAACCTAAAGCAGGCGGAGCAGAATGATCTGATTCCAGAGGATTTTGAGAACTATGCAGGCAGCAACAGGGAGCTGAACAGCTCGTGGACGACGAATAAAGATACAGGCAGTGAGATCATACTGGAACTGACACAGGAGAAGGATAAAGTCTTTGGCGGCAAATATGGTATGCAGATGAATATCACGCTGGCAAAGAAGGACGCGTGGGTTGGCGCGACCAAGAGCTTTGAGGCAAACTGGACTCAGGGCAATGCACTGGAGCTCTACACGATTCCAGAGGCAAAAGGACAGAAAGTCGTTGTTCAGGTAAAGAGCGGCGCAGAGGAATTTGAAGTCTATCTGCAAGAATATGAGGAATATACAAAATATGCTGCGACAGGGACGCCTGTGAAGGTGACAATTCCTTTTGGCGCATTTGTTGGAAAAAGTCATGGGGTGTTTGACCCGGCAAAAATTCAGGTGATTGGTTTGTGGTGCAATGCACTGCCAAACGAAACAGTGGAGTATCCATTGAGCACGACAATCTGCTATGATGAGATGCGTGTTGTGACGACAGACCAGACCGCTGTGCAGATTCAGCCTGTGAATGGTTCGTCCGAGCCTGAGACACCGACAGAACCGACGCCGCCGTCCGAGCCAAATGAGCCGTCAGGCAGCATTATCACACCGAGATCAGGCGACAGGCTTACGACAGATACACGCATTGCGGCAAAGGTGTCTAATGTTGATGTGCAACAGGTAACGCTGGTTGTGGCATCAGGCACCGCAAGTGAGACACTCAGTGCTTCTTATAATCAAGCAGAAGATGCGTGGGAAGCGGTACTTGCAGACAGTGCGCTTGAGAGACTGGGCAATGGCAGCGGTACGATCAGGCTGATGGTCAACGGCAAGGAGCTGGATGTCATTTCAGTAGTGTTTGGTGTGTCGGATGACGTGGTTGTCAAGAGAGGTATCTGGGTGAGACCGATTCCAGAACAGGCATATACGGGATCAGCAATCAAGCCGGAAGTAAAAATATATGATGACGGCAGACTCCTGACACTGGGCAAGGATTACACGCTTTCCTATAAGAATAATGTCAACGCAGGTATGGCAAAAGTGATCATCAAAGGAAAAGGCAACTACGGTGAGACGATCGAGGAGCATTTTACGATCAAAGCAAGACAGATGAGCGAAGATATGGTTACTTATCCTGAGTATCTCGGTTATAATGGCAAAAATCAGAAGATCAGTGTGACCGTCAAGGATGGCAGCAAGAAACTTGGCAGCAAGGACTATACACAGCAGATTACATACAACAAAGCATCTGTCACAAGCGCAAGAGAGGTCGGCGTATATCAGATCAGGATCACTGGAACTGGCAATTATACAGGCGTTTTGACACTCAATTGTGAGATGGTGAAGGATAAGCTGCTGTTAAGTAAGGCAGTGATCAAACTTCCGTCCTCGTCTCTTGATTATACGGAGGCAGCTTCCGGGGCAGTCTTTGATGCCGCTAGAATAACAGTGAAGATGGGCGGCAAGGTGATTCCGCAGAAAGAGGCGGACGGCACTGTAAACTACACTATTCGTTATGCAAATAATAAGGAAGCAGGAACCGCGGCAAGTGTGATCGCAGAGGCAGGTGCAGGCAGCAAATATGTCGGCAAATGTGTGAAGAATTTCAAGATCAAAGGATTGAAATTCTCTACAGGAACCATCAATGTTGCTGGCTTTAGGTCAAGCATTGATTATACAGGCGCGTCTGTACAGCAAAATGTGACATTGACAGAGAAGTCCTCCGGCAAGGCTTTGCGCAAAGATAAAGATTACCACATCACATACAGCAGTGATCAGTCAGATGCAGGTAAGATGTCTATGACGATTACAGGCTGTGGGAAATACAGCGGAACGATTAAAAAGACCTACACAATATCCAGAATAAAACTCGCGGCAAATATGTTAGGCAGCAAAGTAGTACGCACAGAACAGAGCCGCGGCGGAGCAGCGCCGGATGTTGAGTTAAGGTATCAGGGCAAGAGACTGGTAAGAGATAAGGATTACACTTTATCGTACACGGACAATACACATATTACATCAAGTGGAAAGAAAGCGTATATCAGCATCACAGGCAAGGGCAACTTTACAGGAAAACTCTCAAAAGCAGTAGAACTGCAGATTGTTCCGAAATCTTTCCAGAGTCAGGACATTACGATTGAGGTGCCAGATCTCAAGTACAGCAAAAACAAAAAGGAGTACAAACCAAATCCTGTCGTGACCGACAATGGCGGAAAACTTGTCAAAGGCAAGGATTACACGGTTGCTTATGAGTCCAACACAAGACAGGATGTAGGAAGCATGAAGGCAGAAGGGCATGTGGCAAGAGCAATCATCACCGTAGTCAGCCCGGATTACGCAGATGGAACGGCAAATGATAAGAGAATTGTCGAGTTCAGGATCATCGAAAAAATGATCAGCTCAGCCAAAGTAGAACTTGTCAATCCGCAGTATTTTAGTCAGAATGGCACAGAACCAGCTAAGAGTGATTTGAGAGTAACGTATCAGGGCGCGAGTCTGTCCAAAGATGATTATGAGATCCTCTCCTATGCGGAGAATACGAAGAAAGGCAAAGCGACATTGGTGATTCAGGGCAAGAGACAGTACGGCGGAACGAAGACCGTTACATTTAACATTCAGGCGAAAAAGCTGCATCAAAGCGTTGCAAGAGCGCTATTGAAAATCGCAGAAGCAGTACAATAAATCGAGAGGGGCAAGAGATGCCCGCATTTCTAAAAGGCGGTACAGCAGAGAACTGTATCGTCTTTTTATGCACACGCCGATGCAGAGGAAATAGGCCACTAAAGTGGCGCACACGGGCACCCAAAGGAAGTCTCCCCTAACCATTTCTAAATAAAGTATTAAATACACATCAAACAGGCAGATTCTGGAAAAAACCTGTTGACAACGCACGCTGTTAGGTATATTCTGTTACCAGTAAATACTTTGAGAGTCAAAATATTTGAAAATCAAAACATTTGAGATTCAAAATAATTTGATGCCAGCCTTTATACAGGGCAGAGTATTGAAGCAAAAAAGGAAATCAAAAATCAAAAATGCAAAGTGCAGAAATGAAAAAGAAACATTTTATGAAATGAAAGGATGGAAAAAATCATGTTAGAAAGAGTAAAAGAAATCATCGAGGAGCAGTTAAATATCGAGGGCGTAGAGATCACAGAGGAGACCCGCTTTAAGGAGGATTTGGATGCAGATTCGCTTGATTTATTTGAGCTTGTAGACGCATTTCAGGATGAGTACGGTGTGGAGATTCCTGCCGAGGATTTAGAGCAGATCACAACTGTAGGCTCGATCATCAAGTATTTGCAGGACAAGGGCGTAGAGGAATAAGATTTGTATGAAAACAAGAATAACAGAAATCTTAGGCATAGAATACCCCATCCTTCAGGGCGGGATGGCATGGGTCGCTGAGCACAATCTGGCGGCAGCAGTGTCAGAAGCCGGAGGACTGGGAATCATCGGTGCCGGCGGGGCGCCCGCAGAGTTTGTCAGAGAGCAGATTCAGAAGGTAAAGGAAGTGACCAGTAAGCCGTTTGGCGTGAACATCATGCTGATGAATCCAGAGGCAGATGCCATCGCGCAGGTGGTTGTGGACGAGGGCGTCAAAGTGGTCACAACAGGTGCGGGCAATCCATCGAAATACATGGAGATGTGGAAGGCGGCTGGCGTGAAGGTTATCCCTGTCGTGGCGAGTGTCGCGATGGCGAAGCTGATGCAGCGCGGCGGCGCAGATGCCGTTGTCGCAGAGGGCATGGAGAGCGGCGGACATATCGGCTCGATCACGACGATGGCGCTTGTGCCGCAGATTGCAGATGCGGTGGAGATTCCAGTCGTGGCGGCTGGCGGCATCGCGGACGGCAGAGGATTTGCAGCAGCCTTTATGCTCGGCGCAGAGGCAGTGCAGATCGGCACGCGCTTTGTGGCGGCGACAGAATCTATCGTACATGAGAAGTACAAGGCAATGCTCATCAAGGCAAAGGATATTGACTCGGCAGTGACAGGCATGACGACAGGGCATCCAGTCAGAAGTATCCGCAATAAAATGACAAAAGAGTACTTAAAACTCGAAAAAGAAGGCGCTGACTTCATGGAACTAGAGAAACTTACGCTCGGTTCGCTCAGGAAGGCAGTGATGGAGGGAGATGTGGTGAACGGCACGGTCATGGCAGGCCAGATTGCAGGACTTGTCAAAAAAGAGCAGCCGTGCAGGGAGATCATCACAGAGATTATGGAGCAGGGATTGGCGCTCCTGAATAAAACATTCTAATATAACAGGGTCAACGGATGCGGCAGCCTGTGGTTTGAAGGCTGGCTGCATCACTAAGAGAGGCAGAGAATGAACAAAATAGCATTTATTTTTCCGGGACAGGGTTCACAGTATGTGGGCATGGGAAAAGATTTTTATGATACATATGAGGAGGCAAAGAAGGTTTACCAGCTGGCAGGTGAGGTGTCCGGGCTGGATATGGAGGCGCTTTGCTTCACAGAGAATGACAACCTCAATATCACAGAGTACACACAGATCGCGATGCTTGCCACAGAGGTCGCAATCTTAAAAGTGGTCGAGTCCAAGGGTATCAAGGCGAATGCCACCGCAGGACTGAGCCTTGGCGAGTACGGCGCACTGGCAGCGGCGGACGTGATGGATTTGAAGGATTTGTTCTACATTATCAGAAAACGCGGCATCTTTATGCAGGAGGCGTATCCAGAAGGCGGCGCCATGACCGCAGTGCTTGGGCTTGAGAGTGACAAGATTGAACAGATCTGCCGTCAGACAGAGGGGATCGTGACCATCGCAAACTACAACTGTCCGGACCAGATCGTCATTACAGGCGAGGAGCAGGCAGTGATGGCAGCGGCGCAGGCATGTTCGGAAGCCGGCGCAAAGCGCTGTGTGCCGCTCAAAGTCAGCGGGCCATTTCACTCTGCGCTGTTAAAAGGTGCGGGAGAGAAACTTGAGAAGGAGCTGATAGGCATTCAGCTTAGAAAACCAGCCATTCCATACATCAGCAATGTAGATGCGCTCGATGTGGTGGAGGCGGCGCCTGTCAAGACACTGCTCAAAAATCAGGTGTCCAATTCTGTGTGCTGGCAGCAGACGATTGAGAAAATGATCGCGGACGGCATTGATACATTCATAGAAATCGGACCGGGAAAATCGCTGAGTGGATTTATGAAGAAAATCAACAAGGACGTAAAATGCATGAATATAGATAAAGTGGCAGACTTGGAGAAGGTATTGGAGGAGTTGGCATGTTGACGGGAAAAATTGCCCTTGTGACAGGCGCAGGCAGAGGCATTGGCAGGGAGATTGCGCTTGCGCTGGCAGCAGACGGCGCGACAGTGATTGTGAACTATAACGGCTCGAAAGAGAGCGCAGAGGAAGTTGTCGCAAAGATTACAGAGGCGGGCGGCAGCGCGGAGGCAATACAGTGCAATGTGTCTGATTTTGCGGCGAGCGAGGCGTTTGTAAAGCAGGTGCTTGACAAGTATAAAAAGGTGGACATCCTCGTGAACAATGCAGGCGTCACGAGGGACAACCTGATTATGCGCATGACAGAGGAGGACTACGACGCCGTCCTTGACACCAATCTAAAAGGTGCCTTTAACATGATACGGCATCTGTCGCGCGGTTTCATCAAACAAAGAGGCGGGAAGATCATCAATATCTCCTCCGTGAGCGGGGTGCTTGGCAATGCGGGGCAGGCAAATTATTCTGCGTCGAAAGCAGGGCTGATCGGACTGACCAAAAGTGTCGCGCGCGAGTTTGCAAGCCGCGGGGTCAATGTCAATGCGGTTGCACCGGGCTTTATCGACACGGACATGACCAAGAATATGACAGAGGATGCCAAGAAGGCGTTAAACAGCATGATACCTATGGGAAAGATGGGAAGCACCAAAAACATTGCAGATCTTGTCCTGTTTCTGGCAGGCAGCAGCTCGGATTACATCACCGGGCAGGTCATTTGTGTGGACGGCGGCATGTGTATATAGATCTATTTTGTACGCCTGCTAAAGCAGGCAGATGGGAGTTTATAATATGAAGAGAAGAGTAGTAGTGACAGGAATGGGCGCAATCACCCCGATTGGCAATGATGTTGCTTCTTTCTGGAATAGTGTAAAAGAGGGGAAAATCGGTTTTGCACCGATTTCCTATTTTGATACAGCAGACTATAAATGCAAGCTGGCAGCGGAGGTCAAGGATTTTAACGCCGCAGACTATATGGATAAGAAGGCAGCGCGCCGCATGGAGCCGTTTTGCCAGTATGCAGTGGCAGCGGCAAAGGAAGCGATCGAGGATGCGGGTCTTGACATGTCCAAGGAGGACCCCTACCGGGCAGGCTGCGCAGTAGGCAGCGGCATTGGCAGCTTGCAGGCGATGGAGCGGGAGCACACCAAGCTTGAGGAGAAGGGGCCGTCCAGAGTAGCGCCCTTATTGGTGCCTCTGATGATCTCGAACATGGCGGCAGGCAATGTGAGCATCGCATTTAATCTCAAGGGCAAGAGCATCAATGTGGTGACAGCGTGCGCCACAGGCACAAACTCCATCGGCGAGGCATTTCGGACAATCCAGTACGGCGACGCAGATCTCATGGTGGCAGGCGGTACAGAGAGCTCGATCACCCCGATTGGCATCGCAGGCTTTTCTTCATTGACAGCGCTGTCTACCTGCGAGGACCCGGCGCGCTGCTCCATTCCGTTTGACAAGGACAGGAGCGGTTTCGTCATGGGTGAGGGCGCTGGCATTGTCGTGCTGGAGGAGCTTGAGCACGCAAAGGCGCGCGGCGCTAAGATTTATGCGGAAGTTGTGGGGTATGGCTGTTCGTCAGACGCTTATCACATCACATCCCCGGCGGAGGACGGCGCAGGCGCGGCTGCTGCGATGTTAAATGCGGTGAAGGATGCAGGCGCCGCGCCGGAGGATATCACCTATATCAACGCGCATGGAACTGCGACGCATCATAATGATCTGTTCGAGACGAGGGCAATCAAGCTCGCGTTTGGCGCGCACGCGAAGGATATCAAGATCAACTCGACAAAGTCTATGATCGGGCATCTGCTCGGCGCGGCGGGCGCAGTAGAGTTTGTTGCCTGCGTGAAAGAGATTGAGGAGGGGTATATCCACCGCACAGTCGGTCTTTCGGCGTGCGAGGAGGAGATGGACTTGAATTACTGCAAGGAGAGCAGCAGCGAGGAAGTGCCCTATGCGCTCAGCAACTCGCTGGGCTTTGGCGGACATAACACCAGCATTTTGATAAAAAAGTATACAGAGTAGGATTCAGAAAGAAAAAGGTGACACAGATGTCAGTTTATACAGCGAAGGAAATTATGGAGATTATCCCCCACAGGCACCCGTTTATGCTGGTGGATACCATCGAGGAGCTTGAGGAGGGCACAAGGGCGCTCGGAAAGAAGTGTGTGAGCTTCAATGAGCCTTATTTTGCGGGGCATTTTCCGGGCAATCCCGTGATGCCGGGCGTGCTGATCGTGGAGGCGCTGGCGCAGGTCGGGGCAGTCGCCCTGCTTGGGCTGCCGGAGTGGAAGGGCAAAACCGCGTACTTTGCAGGAATCAACAAGGCGCGGTTTAAGCAGAAGGTGCTGCCGGGCGATGTGCTGATGCTTGAGATCAAGATTGTCAAGGTCAAAGGGCCAATCGGCGTCGGTGAGGCAGTTGCCACTGTCAATGGCAAGACGGCATGCAAGGCGGAGTTAATGTTTGCTATTGGAGCGTGAAAAGTACTTCTAGCCACTCATGCCAGAGGGCATTTCGCGGAGAAGTACTAAGTTTCACGCTGGAAAAACGCGACAAGTAGCGTTTTTCGGTTATATGAAAGCTGCCAAAGGTGACATGGTGGTTTGTGTGAGAAGATAAGCCGTGTAGGCGGCGGGGAGGGTTAAGATGGAAGAAGCACAGCAGGTGAAAACCAAGAGGAGATTTCCCCTGAATTTGTACAACAGGCTGGAACAAAGGCTGAAAAATAAATCGGAAGAGACGCCGCAGAACACAGAGGAAGCCGCGGGGATACAGGCTGAGAAGCCTCAGAAAACGGAGGAGTCCAGTCTGATCAAGTGCCCCAAATGCGGCAGGATGGTAGACCGTGCACGCGTTGTCAAGAAGAAGTATATCTGTTATGAGTGCGGCGGATATTTTCGGGTAAAAACCAACAACCGAATCCGCATGGTGGCGGATGCAAAGAGCTTCGAACCGTGGTTTGAGGACATGGAGGTAAGCAACCCGCTGGATTATGAAGGATACGAGGACAAACTCGCAGCGGCGAGGGAAAAGACCGGATTAAAGGAAGCTGTGACCGTGGGCCGCTGCAAGGTATTTGGCGATGAGATTGTGCTTGGGATTTGTGATTCGCGCTTTATGATGGCAAGCATGGGGCATGTTGTCGGCGAGAAGATCACCAAGGCAATCGAGCGCGCGACGGAGCTGAAACTGCCTGTATTTTTGTTCTGCTGTTCCGGCGGCGCCAGAATGCAGGAGGGCATTGTGTCTTTGATGCAGATGGCAAAGACCTCCGCTGCGATCAAGAGACACGGCGATGCGGGGCTGCTGTACTGCTCCATTCTGACAGATCCCACGACAGGCGGCGTGACAGCAAGCTTTGCGATGCTCGGTGATGTGATTATGGCAGAGCCGGGCGCGCTGATTGGCTTTGCAGGGCCCAGAGTCATCAAGCAGACGATCGGTCAGGAGCTTCCAGAAGGCTTTCAGACCTCAGAATTTTTGGTGGAGCATGGCTTTGTGGACGGGATTGTACAGCGTGAGAATTTGAAAAAGACCATCCATTTTCTGATAAAATCCCATCAGGGAACAGGCAAGAAGACGTATGCGGATTTTTATCCGAACACGGATTTTCACTTTGAGTTGACCGAGGAGTTAAAGGAGCAGACTTGGAAGTCGAAACCGCGCAGCGCGTGGGAGAAGGTCAAGGCAGTCCGTCAGGTGGAGCGCCCGTCAGCGCTTGATTATATGGACAGTATTTTTGACATCTTTGTCGAGGCGCACGGTGACAGAGGATTTGCGGATGACAAGGCGCTGATCGGCGGCATCGGGTTTATCGAGGGACAGCCTGTGACTGTGGTGGCAGACATTAAGGGCAAGGATTTCAAGGAGTGTCAGGAGAGAAACTTTGGCATGCCGCTGCCGGAAGGGTACAGAAAGGCGCTGCGCCTGATGAAGCAGGCGGAGAAGTTTAACCGTCCGATTATCAGCTTTGTCAATACGTCCGGCGCGTTCTGCGGTCTCGAGGCAGAGGAGCGCGGGCAGGGTGAGGCGATTGCCAGAAATCTGCTCGAGATGTCAGGGCTGAAAGTACCGGTGCTGTGCATTCTCATTGGAGAGGGCGGCAGCGGCGGCGCGCTTGCGACGGCTGTCGGCAATGAGGTGTGGATGATGGAGAACGCGACCTACTCGATTCTCTCACCGGAGGGATTTGCTTCGATTCTGTGGAAAGATTCCAACCGCGCACAGGAGGCGAGCGAGGTCATGAACATCACGGCGCAAGATCTCAAGCGTCTCGGTGTGATTGAGCGCATTGTGCCGGAGTTTGGCGGTGCAGACCATAAGACCGCAGCGGCAATCGGCAGCTATATGAAGGAATATATCAAAGAGTTTCTGCAAAAATATGACGGCAAGACCGGAGAGCAGATTGCAGCGGAGCGCTATGACCGTTTCAGGAACTTTTAAGGGGTACAAAAATGAGTGTAAGTGAATTAAGGATAGGAGACTTATGTCCGCGTGTTCCTGTGATACAGGGCGGAATGGGGGTCGGTGTCAGCTTGTCAGGACTGGCGGGCGCCGTGGCAGCGGCAGGCGGTGTCGGGGTGATATCGACGGCGCAGATCGGCTACCGCGACCCTGATTTTGCCCGCAATCCCATTGAGTGCAATCTAAAGGCAGTCGGCGAGGAGATCCAAAAAGCGCGAAGCAAGGCGGCAGGCGGCGTGATTGGTGTCAATATCATGGTGGCGACCAGACGCTATGAGGATTATGTGAGAGCGGCAGCGGCAGTCGGTGTGGACCTGATTATCTCTGGTGCAGGGCTGCCCATGACACTGCCTGAGCTTGCTGGCAGCGCAAAGATTGCGCCGATCGTATCCAGCCAAAAGGCGCTGCGCGTCATTGCAAAGCACTGGAAAAAGAAATATGACCGCAAGCCGGACTTGGTTGTCATAGAAGGGCCGTTAGCAGGCGGGCATCTGGGCTTCTCAAAGGAGGACATTGAGGCGTATACCGTGACCGGAGAGAAGGACTATGACGCAGAAATCCGTGATATCATCGCGCTTGCAGATGAGCTTGAGGTGCCCGTCGTCGTGGCGGGCGGCGTGTATGAGCGCAGCGATCTTGATCACTATCTTGCGATGGGGGCAAAGGGGGTACAGCTTGCCACGCGCTTTGTCACGACCAGAGAGTGCGATGCATCCGATGCGTACAAGCAGGCGTATCTGGAGGCGAAGAAGGAGGATATCGTGATTGTCAAAAGCCCGGTAGGAATGCCGGGGCGCGCGATACACAATGCTTTTCTGGATAAGGTGCAGGCGGGAGAGCGCTTTATGCGCGGATGCCGGCAGTGCATTATCACCTGTAAGCCGGACACGGCGCCCTACTGCATTACCGAGGCATTGATCAACGCCGTCGAGGGAAATCTGGACGAGGGGCTTATTTTCTGCGGGAGCAATGCTTACAGGGCAGATCATATCGAAACCGTAGCGGATATAATGGAGGAATTTTCAGTATGACAATAAAGATAACCGGCACAGGCAGTGCACTGCCGGAGAAAATCGTGACAAATTTCGACTTACAGGAGCTTGTGGAAACCTCTGACGAGTGGATTCAGAAGCGGACTGGCATTGCGCAGCGCAGGATTTCCACAGGGGAAACCGTGTCTGTACTCGCTGCGAAGGCGTGCGAGAGGGCGCTTGAGATGGCAGGAAAAACAGCCGCGGAGGTGGATATGATTCTGGTTGCGACCTGTTCGCCGGAGCTTCTGCTGCCGTGCTGTGCCTGTCAGGTGCAGGACTTGATCGGCGCGGCAGACGCGGTCGCGTTTGACCTCAATGCAGCTTGTTCAGGCTTTTTGTTTGCACTGAACACAGCAAATGCTTATCTACAGACAGGCGTATACAAAAATGCCCTGATTGTGGGCAGCGAGGTGCTCTCAAAACTTGTGGACTGGAAAGACAGGGGAACCTGCATCCTGTTTGGCGACGGAGCAGGGGCAGCATTCGTGGAGGCATCAGCGGAAGCGTGCATTTATGAGAACGGGCGCAGGGCTGGCATGGAATGTATGGTGCAGGGCTCGGACGGTGCAAAAGGGATGGTGCTGTCCTGTGCAGAGCGCGCGGTAAGCAGTGCCTTTTTTGCAGAGGAACAGGCCGTAAAGCCGTATATTCAGATGGACGGTCAGGAAGTTTACAAATTTGCTACCAAACAGGTTCCCGCTTGTATCCAGCAGGCGCTTGACAAGGCTGGAATGACGGTTAGCGATGTGGACTGGTTTATCTTACATCAGGCAAATGTCCGCATTATCGAGTCTGTGGCAAAGCATCTCAAGGCGGATATCACAAAGTTTCCGATGAATATTCATGAGATCGGCAACATGTCCTCCGCGACAATTCCTGTACTGCTCGATGAGTGCAGCCGCAAAGGCCTTATCAAGAGAGGGGACAGAATTGTGCTGTCTGGATTCGGCGCAGGGCTGACGTATGGTGCGAGCGTGCTGGTATGGTAAGTGATCGAAAGCGGCTGATATGGCTGCGCAGCATGGTTCAGACAGGTGATTTGGAGGTGAGTACCATCGAGAAGACGACGAGCAGGGTTTTGAATGAGATGCTGGTAAAACTTTTTAACAATATCATGGATGCGGAAGAGAAGGCGATCATCACCGAAGAGTACAAAGATATCACAAACAATGACATGCATATCATCGAGGCGATCGGAATCGAGGAGCCGCGCCGGATGTCGGATATTGCGAAACGTCTGAATGTGACTATGGGCACCTTGACCACCAACATGAACAGTCTTGAGGAGAAGGGATATATCATACGAGAGCGGAGCAAAACAGACAAGCGTGTTGTTTTGGTCGTGCTCACCCCCAAAGGCAAAAAGGCATTCTGCCATCACAGAGGGTTTCACAGGAATATGATCAAAGCGATTGTGAGAGGTCTGGACGAGGACGAGATGAAAGTGATGATCAAGTGTCTGTTGAATTTAAATGAATTTTTTGAGAAATATGAGAACGGGCAGTTCCAGTGAGGGGCTGTCTGTATTTTTTTCTTGAAAGACTTGGAAAATTTGGTATAATGAGGATATCACTATTGAATCAAATTTTTATGCATACGCCGGTGAGGGGAACTATGCCATTGCATGGTGCATTGGCGTCGATTGCAAATTTAATGGAGGTTTTGGCGTGGCGGCATTTACATTAGCGGAACTAGAAAGTATGGTTGTCGTAAATATGGGGGACTATAAGACTGCCAGAGGAGAGACGAAATTGATGACAAAGGATTTGGGGTCGTGTGTCGGCGTAGCGCTGAGAGACCCGCACACCGGTGTGGGCGGACTGCTGCATGTGATGCTGCCCAATCACACAATGACAGGCAGGCAGGATTTTGTCGCGGCGAAGTATGCAGACAGCGGGCTTGATGAGATGATAGACACACTGGTGCTCGAGGGGGCGCAGCGCAAGCGTCTGGTGGCAAAGATTGCGGGGGCTGCCCATATGTTTCACTGTGACGAGATTCCAGAGAGCAGGGACATTTCCTCGAGAAATCTGAACGCGGTGATCGAGAAGCTTGACGCGCTTGGGATTCCGCTGCTTGCATCGGATGTGGGGGAAAACTTTCCGCGGACGGTCGTATTTGAGCCGGGCAGCGGTTCCTTTCGGATTCTGACGCCGGGCAAGGAGGAGAAGATGATATGATGCAAAAAAGTGTTTCCGATGGAAAAGGAAACACTTTTTTATGTATGATTCATGGGGTTACTGATTCAGAAGTGACAGGGCAAGTTTTCTCTTGTGATGGCGGTACATGCTTGCAAAGTGGTTGTAAAACCAGAAACCTTCCACTAAAACATGGTTGAAGATGCCAAGTTTGCCCTTCACGGTACCATGATAATATTCTCCGCCGTAATTGACGCTGTGCGCCTCCTTCACATAGGAGATCAGCTCGGACTCACATGTCACATTGGATTTGACCTCTGTGTAGGCAGTGCCCACGCAGTCTGGGTGGTGGGAGTCGCTGCCGCCAAACATCGGCAGTCCGTACTGCATGGCAAGCTTGCGCGCATCCGTGTTGGATTCTGGGGATTCACAGGCGTTGAACGCCTCCACAAAGTCAAAATGTTTCATGAGGCCGGCAGGGTTTTTCTTGTAGGCGCGCGTGCGCGTGATGCTCAAATGACGCTCTCCGCATGGATGTGCAGGCCCGAGGATTCCGCCGTGTCTGTGCACGACATCCTGTAAAACCCTCACAGGCAGGCCGCGGCATTCCATCAGCAGCAGCTTGACATGTTCAGGAAGTATCACGAGGATATGTCCTGCGTCAATCGTATCGTACTCGATCCCCTTCAGGACGACAAAATTATCAATGCTTCCTTTTAAATGATCGCGGTATTTGCGAAACCCGTTGTATGAATCGTGATCTGTTACAAGCATTCCTTGAAAGCCCTTGGATTTGAGGATTTGGATGTACTCCGCTATGGGAATCTTTCCATCCATAGAGCCTTCCTTCGTGTGGCAATGCATATCGAATTTCATAACAGACAAACCCTCCAATTTATTTATAAAATAATCATTAACTGCCTTCCTTTCTTAGTGTACTAAAAA
>VSNR01000082.1 GCA_009774345.1 Lachnospiraceae bacterium
CAATATGTCTGAAATAAACTGTTTATTTGTGCTGATTTCGTCATAAACCTGTGTATAATTCGTCGGGATTTTAGGTTGTAACTGATGAGGTTTTGCCGGATCATATAACCTGCTTTGAATATCTGGATAGTATCAGGCGGACAAAGAGCCATAAAGAGCCGGATGATACCCTTGAGGGGTTGCTGGAGTTTGCAGAGATCGATAAAGATGCAAAAATCGGTTCGTTATCTGTGGGTGGGAGAAACAGGCTGTTATTAACAGGTGTGATATTTTTGAGAGCAGAGGACTATGTGTTATGTGGTTTGTATGAGGGAGTGACAACAGCGGATGCGGATATTTTGGATCAAATCCTGACGGAGCTTTCTTTAAGCGGGAATTTGCATATTGGGTATATAGGAGAGCCGCCAACAGGTATTTGTGATGAGATTGTTTATCTCTAAGATAAGAAAGAGGGAATATGAGGAAAAGATTATCGCTTAGGGTTTTTGCTCCTCTATGCGCCGCCATATTGTTATCATGTTTGGTTATATGGACGATATGGGGCAATACGGCATTGATGGCAAGCAGTGTTACCATTTCCGGCAACCAAATTCCTGATTCATTTTCCGGTTTTAGAATCGCACAGGTGTCGGACTTGCATAATGCTGAATTTGGGGAGAACAATACGGAACTATTGCAGATGCTGTCCGAAAATGCGCCGGATATCATTGTAATAACTGGTGATCTGGTGGATGCAGGGCATACAGATATTGATATTGCGCTTAATTTTGTAAATGAAGCTGTCCAGATTGCTCCCGTTTACTATGTGACAGGTAATCATGAGGCAAGCCTGCCACAATACGATGAATTTAAGGCAGCTCTTGAGCGGATTGGAACAACCGTGCTTGAGGACAGGGCAATACAATTACAGCGTGGCAGCGAACAAATTATGCTTATTGGGCTTTCTGATCCTGATTTTACGATGAAAGGGGATATATTTGGAGAATCCTCTTCTATGTTCTGTACAAAATTAGAGAGTCTGACGGATTCCAAAAGCAGTTACACTATTTTACTATCACACAGGCCGGAATTGTTTGAAACTTATATAAATTGCGGTGTTGATTTAGTTTTTAGCGGTCATGCGCATGGAGGGCAGTTCCGCCTGCCATTTATTGGCGGATTGATTGCTCCGGATCAGGGATTATTTCCTCGGTACGATGCCGGCCTGTATACGGAAGGCAGCACAAATATGGTCGTCAGCCGTGGCCTCGGAAACAGTATCATACCATTTCGTTTCAACAACCGTCCGGAGATTGTTTTTGTGGAGCTTAGTGCTGGATGACAGGATAAACTTCCGGTATAACAGAATGGATTCAGCCGGTTATGGCTGATGCCAAAGGATGCGGAAAAGAGGGGAAGAAAAATGAGCAGGATATTATTATTGGAAGATGATTTGAGCCTGATTAACGGACTGACATTCGCTTTTCAAAAGGCGGGATTTGAATTAGACATTGCACGGACGGTAAAAGAAGCTGATACCGCTTGGACGGAGGGAAAGTATTATTTATTGATTTTAGACGTTTCTCTCCCTGACGGTTCCTATTCTTGTCAATAGTGCTTGATAATCGAGATTCCAAGGCTTTGCACCATTCCCAAAATAGCAGTCATTTACCAGAACAATTCTTTTATAAATAGTATCTTGGTCTTGCTACTTTCTGTTTTGTGTGTTATGCTGTTATACATAAAAGCATAACAGCAAAAACAGTTAGGAGATGGATTGTGAAACTAATTATTTCAAATATATCGGGCATACCGATATATGAGCAAATTAAGCAGCAAGTAAAATCGGCTATTATGTCCGGCGATTTACAAGCGGACGAAACACTTCCCTCATTACGGACACTTGCTAAGGAATTGAAAATTAGTGTTTTGACTGTAACGAGGGCATATACAGAATTAGAACAGGAGGGATTTGTAAAGAATATTCAGGGGCGGGGTTGTTTTGTCTTAGGACAGGGTTCTGAACTTTTGAGAGAACAGCTAATCTGCAAAATTGAAAACAACTTATCGGAAGCAATAAGCGCGGCGCGTGTTGCTAATCTTTCCGAAGAAGAATTACATCATCTTTTGAGTATTTTAATGGAGGAAAAAACAGATGAATGATTATTTAGAAGTAAGAAACCTGTCAAAGTCTTTTGAGGGTTTCCAGCTACACAACATTACCTTTACTTTACCCAAAGGGTATATTATGGGGCTGATCGGTCCGAATGGCTCTGGAAAAACCACCACGATCAAACTCATATTGAATATGTTAAAACGCACAAGCGGAGAAGTGAAAATTTTAGGATTTGACAATATTGCCAGCGAACAGGAAGCAAAAAGAAATTTAGGCGTTGTTTTTGATTCCAATTATTTTAGTGATGAATGGAAAATCTCACAGGTTGAAAAGTCTGTATCAGCTTTTTATGAAAACTGGAATACGCAAAAATTTTCGGAAACACTGAAAAGATTTCATATCCAGCCCTCTAAAAAGGTAAAAGAGCTTTCCAAAGGTATGCAGATGAAACTTATGCTTGCCTGCGCTTTTTCGTATGACGCAAAATTATTGATATTAGATGAACCTACCAGCGGGCTTGACCCTGTTTCAAGAGATGAACTTCTTCATATTTTGTCGGAATACATTGAAGATGGCGAGCATAGTGTTTTGTTCTCTACCCATATTACCGGGGATTTGGAACGTGCTGCTGACTACATTACCTATATCAGTTATGGGGAATTGTTTTTCAGTGGCGGTAAAGATGAATTTATAGATAGTTTTAGGATAGTCAAAGGCGGGTGTGAAGAACTGTCTATGGATTTGGGTAAAAAAATGCTTGGTATCAGAAATTTTGCAACTGGATTTGAAGCTCTTGTCAAAACCGAGGATTTGAAACAGTTTGCACACTTAAATGTGGAACCGGCAACCATTGACGATATTGTGGTATTTACCAGCAAGAGAGGTGAACAGTATGAGTAATATTTGGAAATCAGCAAAACTGGATTTTTCTTTAGTAAAGCCTTATGTGAAAACAATATGTTTCACAATGATATTGCCTGTTGTATTTGCCGCTATCAACCGTTCCTTACTGACAGGAATTTCATTTGCCATGTGCTTTATTGCCATGACAACGGGATATACCTTTTCGATTACAGAAAAGAACTCTATGGAACGGCTTTACGGTATTTTACCAATCCGAAAAAGTGACATGGTTATTGGGCGATATATTTTTATCATTATCATGGGCTTAACTGCACTGATATTTTCTTTAATTGCTCATCCTGTCATATTAACTATTTTGGGAGAAAGCATTAGCATATTCGATTATATAAGTGCTGCTGTCACAGGAATATTCCTTTTTGCTCTTTATACAGTTTTTCAACTGCCCGGATATTATAGATTTGGCTCTATCAAAGGCAGGGTATTTATGTATATCCCGGTTGCAGGATTTTTAATAACCTTGTTGCTCATTACAAAAAGTCCTGTTGGCGAAAGTAAGCTGCTTTTTACAGTTATCAATTCCCCTGTTCTGCTAATGTTATTAGCTGTCATTTTTGTTATTGCAATGTATATTGTTTCCATATTGGTATCCATTAAGATATTGAAAAATAAAGAAATGTGAGGTGAGAACATGGATTTTACTGTTTTGATCGTGGGGCTTTTGATTGGTGTTGGAATACCGCTTAGAAACAAGGTTATCAAAGAATATAGGAAAAAACGGGACAGGGACAACAATCCTCAGAACCAAACAAGGGACAAAAATGAATAAAATATTATTGTTGGAAGATGATTTGAGCCTGATTAACGGACTGACATTCGCTTTTCAAAAGGCGGGATTTGAATTAGACATTGCGCGGACAATAAAAGAAGCTGATACCGCATGGACGGAGGGAAAGTATGATTTACTGATTTTAGACGTTTCTCTTCCTGACGGTTCCGGCTTTGAAATTTGCCGGAAAGTCCGGCAGACATCAAAAGTGCCAATCATATTTTTAACGGTTTCGGACGATTGCCATGACTGGAACATTTATGATTGCCAGCAGCTTTAATATGAGCATTTTGGAGAGGACACAGTTTTTCGGTTTACTGCGCTGTCTTGGGGCTACAAAACGGCAGATTAAACGGTATATCCGCAGGGAGGGATTTTTATACTGCCTGAAAGCAATTCCCGCCGGGTTACTTTCGGGGAGCGTTATTCTATGGATTGCTGTTTATGTATTAAATGCGATTAACTCACAATATCTCCCGGAAATGCCGCAGTTTCAATTCAGCTTCCCCGGCATATTAGCGGGAACGGTAATAGGTGTTTTTGTTGTGATGATTGCGTCAAGTTCCCCGGCTAAAAATGCCGCAAAGGTATCTCCGCAAACAGCCGTAACAGGGAATATCAATCAGACTGCTCACCAAAACTTCAAAAAAGCGTCCAATACAAAAGCATTTCATGTAGATACAGCTATGGGACTGCGCCATGCCTTTTCTAACAAGAAAAGCATGATTTTGATTGCGGGTTCTTTTGCGATCAGTATTACCCTGTTTTTGTGTTTTACCATATTGATTACGTTTATGAACCATGCGTTAAGCCCCTTGAAGCCTTATGCGCCGGATTTGACGGTAGAGGGAAATGAACCACATATTTCTCTGCCCCATTCCCTGAAAGAAGAAATAGAACAGCTTCCGGGAACGGAAAAAGTATATGGGAGAATGTTTTGCACGGACATTCCCGCAAATGACAAAAAAGGCGTGGGCAGGGCAACTTTAGTTTCTTATGATGAACCTCAATTTTCATGGGCAAGTGATGTGTTGATTTCCGGGGATATTGAAAATGTTCAGAATGGAAACGGCGTTTTAGTGGATTATGGCTATTCACAGGAATTTCATTGGGAGATTGGCGACATTATCACGTTGGACATAAACGGCACAACGCATGAAGCGACGGTTTCCGGCATTGTGTCTGACGTTCCGCTGGATTCTGGGAGTGGGGAGTGGATTATTGTCTGTTCCGAAAATACGTTTACCGCTTTAACGGGTATTACGGATTATAAGATTATCGAAGTTCAGGTAAGTACAGACATATCCGGGCAGATCAGGAACCTGATTACTCCTGATATGAAACTGCTTGATATGCGGCAGCACAATGGGGAAGTACGCACCGGGTATTTTGCTATGGCGGTCTTTGTCTATGGATTTCTGATCGTGATTGCGCTGGTGGCTTTAATCAATATTATCAACACGGTCAATGCGAGCGTTTCCAGCAGGATCAATCATTATGGTGTCATGCGGGCAGTCGGAATGTCGGGGAAACAAATTCAAAAGGTAATACGGGCAGAAGCCGCAGCTTACGCTATCACTGGCAGCATTGCCGGGGCTGTATCAGGGTTATTCCTGCACCGCTTTTTCTTTGAAATGCTTATTACTTCTAATTGGGGGCAGGAATGGGAACCGCCGTTATTGGTTCTTGTCGTAGTAATTTCATCGGCAATCCTGACTACATTTATTGCTGTCATTGCACCGTCCTGGAAGATTAAAAAGACAAGCATTGTCAATGTAGTAAATGCGGGGTGACAGACTATGAAAAAAATCTTAATTGTAGATGATTACCCTGATTTTTTAGAGGGATTAAGCTATGTTCTGAAAGACCATTATGAAGTAACAACCGCTGGCAATCTGACAGAAGCTAAAAAGGAAGTGTCAACCACTGTATTTGACGTGATTTGCTCTGACTATGCTATGCCGGACGGAACCGGGCTTGAACTGTTAGAATTTTGCAGACAGGAAAAGTTTTCTATGCTGTTTATCCTTATGTCTGCTATGTGGGAAGAACGTATTGTTATGGAAGCAAAATTTCATGGTGCGGTATTTATGGAAAAAACAGGCAGCGATTTAATTCCGTTTCTTAGAGAAAATGCAGACTAAATGAGAGTTAATGAAACTGGAGATATGTTTATGATAGACTGGACATATAATGGATACTGATTTGCTATTTATGGAAAGTCACCGCAGGAGGCAAGCTATAGAGATGTGGCTGGAAAAGTTGCGTTAGAAATTATATCTAACTTGGAGGAAACAGTTTTATTAAAAGAGCAATAATTATATTTGTTATGCTTATTAGCATAGTTGGGTTGTCAGTTTGCGCAACAGATAACCTTAATTCTTTTGACACATCAGCCCCAGATAGACAAGAAAAGATGTATGGGGATGTTGCAGTTGAAGATTTCAAGCAGGTTAATATAAGCGGCAACGCCTCGTCTATTGTTATCCGGCGTAGTGAGAGCGAAAAAATACTTTAGAACTGGACCATATAGGCTTGTTAGTGAAAGTTCATACTTGTATTTCAGAGAAAAAACTGTAAGCCGGGAAATGACAATAACAGAAAATCAAAAAATTATTATAATGAAATAATGGCAACCGTTGATGTTAAAAATCAAATTGTCAAAAATACAATAGAAGGTAGAAGGAGGCAATTATGGAAAGATGGATATTGATATTATGCCATGACCGACCACAGTTGGCTGACCTTCAGGGAGAATGGCAGAAAAAAGGCATATCTGTCCGCATCGTTTCAGTTGCGGGGGAAGCATCTAGTGAACTGTCAGGGAATACGGAGTATTTGCTGGTTATTATATTTTCAGATGGAGAGGAGTATCTATCTTCATTGAAGATCATAAGGGGGCTGACAAAAGCCCCTGTCCTGGTGGTAGACCGGCAGTATGACAGCACAGAAAAAACAGCCGCGGTCAAAGCGGGGGCGGATGAATACATTAAGTGGACAGACAGTTATCTGGAGGAAACCATTGCCAGCGGCCTTGCACTGATCCGGCGCTATACGGAACTGAACCAGACAAAGCAGCAGCCGTCCAGCATCATTTCAAGGGGAACTTTGTTTATCAACGTGGACTATCACAAAGTTTTTATCAATTCACAGGAAGTGGAATTTCCCCGGTATGAGTTTAATCTGCTCTGTCTGCTTGCATCCAGTCCGGGACGGGTATTTACAAATGAACAGCTTTACCGTGACATATGGGGTGATGATTACCTTCGGGATGCGGACAACGGGCTCCATTCCTGCCTGAACCGCATCCGCAGGAAACTGGAGGAAGCAGGCTGTACCTCCTGCCGGATTGAAAATATACGCGGCGTAGGCTATCGGTTCGTACAGGATGATACCTGATACAGATTGAAAAAAAGGTGTAACCTTTGTGGTTATGCCTTTTTTGTCGTAACTTGCGTTATCTGCTCATCTTTTGACAATGTGGTGACAATTTTTTGACAATATTATCGTTTATAATTCCTTTTACTACAAATAAGCAGGGAAATCAGCGAAAACTTTAGAAACTAATATCATTTCCCGTTGGTAAGGGGAATATATTGGGGAGTCCGGGGAAAGAAACAGAAACGAAACAGTTATATAGAAGCGCCGCAGTCCTTACGGAGATTGCGGCGCTTCTGTTATCGACAAAAAATCCCCTGCATATTTATGAAATACCAATAAAATACAAAAAGCATCCCGCCGTGCCTGGCATCTTCCGGGCGCGGCTTTTTTTATGTCTTTTTTTGCCGTGTGGTGTCGCTTTCCCACGGTGCCGTTCCCCGCCCTCCGGAATTCTGGAACCTATTCATTTTCAGAATTTCGGAGGGAAAACATGCAGGAAAGAGACTTTTATTTATACATAAATGGACAGCCCGTGCAGGTGAGCAGGGAAGTGTACCGGGAATATTACCGCGCCGAGGACAAGGAACGTTATTTTATGGGGAAGCTGAAAAAAGGGCATACAAAAGTCAACCCGGAAACACAGGAAATACAATACATTCCCAGCCGAGAACTGTCCTATGAACAGCTTGCGGAGCAGGACTGGCAGTTTACCGCATCCGGCGATTCCGTGGAGGACAGGGTGGTCAGGGCCGCAATGATGGAGAAATTGCAGGCTGTATTGCACAGCCTTTCCGCAGAGGAACGGGCTTTGCTTAACGAACTGTTCTATCTGGAAAAGACGGAGCGGGAAGTGGCCGGGCTGTATGCTGTCTCACAGAATACCATCCATTACCGGAAAAACAGGCTTTTGGACAAGCTGAGAAAAATGATGGAAAAATAATCAAATTTTTTTCTATCAGGATGCGGTTTTAGTCCCTTACATTATGAGGGGGTTTTGCTCCCTCTTACGGACATTGGAAAATAACAGGGTGAACCCCTGTTCATAACCAGTATTCAAGTTTCTCCTGCTGTGCGGGGCTGTAAAGCAAGCGGCCCAGGCACGGGCGCGATGACTGCCTGCGGGCGCGGGGAGGATAAGGGAGGGAAGCTGTTTTTCCCATTCCTGCCTGGCCTGCCCCGTCAAACAAGATGACTTCAAAGGCACGAGCGGCAACCCGGAGGGCCTGTGACCGGCGTGTGGCAGCGCCGGGACCGCCATGAGCCGCCAGTTTAAGGAGAACCAGCATATTCCCGTACCGCAGGGTGAAAGGGGGATACTGAGGGCATGGCCTGGGCAGCTTAGTCACCTGCCGCCACCTGCCGTTGGTATCATGGCGCTTATGGAGCCGTAGGCGGCTTGGATATTCCCGTGCCGGGGGTGAGCAGTAGGGCAGTCCGGCTGCCTGATAATACGGCACAAGACAGGAACTTTGTGATTTTTGAGAACCGATGCCGGATGGGAGGCGTTTTATAACCTTTACTGTCCGGGCGGTTATCTGTTTATATTTCCGGCAGGTGTGCAGAAAGCATCTGCCGGATTTCTTACGGGATGTAAGACCTGACGCTGCAAGCCTTTTTCCGCTGTGCCCTGGCAAAACGGCGGGTTTGCGGCGCAAGGTGTTCCATCCCATTTATACGGGAAGGGGCAAAGTTTTTTGTGATAAGACAACCTTAACGGAAAATAGAATATAGAAAGGCGGTCAAGGGGCAGGATATGGAACTGACAAGGGAAAAGTTACAGGAGATGGCAGCTGTGGATATACGGGATGTGGATATAGGCAGCCTGACAGATTTAAGGGATATTGTGGTAGACACGAAAAAGCCCGTCCCCCAGAAACTGGCTTCTTTTGCAGCGCAGACCAATAACGTATACGTCCACCGGATCGGGGACTATATCGTGAAAGTCCGTTTTATGAAGGAAGGGCCGACTATTGATGATAAGATGGAGGAATATTTAAGAAGGCTTGCAGAGATACATATTTAGCCGGAATAAAAGGAGTTTGTTCTTGAAAGAACGGAAAAGTTATGTTAATCTAAAGTCAGGACTTGATTCAGTGGAAGCCCTGGCTTTTAGATATGAGCGGGATAACGGCTATCCTTGTTAGCTAATAAAAAGTCAGGGGTGATACAGTTGAAAGAAAAAAAATTCTATGCGGCCATGTACCTCCGTCTTTCAAAGGATGACGAGGACAGGGGCAGTTTAAATAAGTCCGAGAGCAACAGCATCGGAAATCAGAGGGAACTCATCAAATCATTCTTAAGGGAGCAGCCGGACATAGAGCTTTATGACATCTATGTGGACGACGGCTTTTCAGGGAGCAATTTCGACAGACCAGAATTTAAGAGGATGATCGGCGACATTGAGGCAGGCAGGGTGAACTGCGTGGTAGTGAAAGACCTGTCCCGTTTCGGGCGCGATTACATTGAATCCGGGAGATATATACAAAAGGTTTTCCCGGCTCTTTCCGTACGCTTTATTGCGCTTACCGACCATTTTGACAGCATATCGGCGGACACAGGGGAAAGCTCCATTGTCCTGCCGGTAAAGAATTTCATAAATGATTCCTACTGCCGGGATATTTCCACAAAGGTAAAGAGCCAGCTTGAGGTAAAGTATAAAAATGGCGAATGTATTGCTGCTTTTGCCGTTTATGGATACAGAAAAAGCGAAACGGATAAAAACAGGCTTGTCATTGATGAATACGCGGCGGAGAATGTGCGGCGGATTTTCGCATGGAAGATCGAGGGGCTGGCGCTGTCCGCGATTGCGGAGAAGCTGAACAGTCTTGGAATACTATCTCCGAAGGAATATAAAAAGTCTATGGGGCTTTCCTATAATGGAGGCTTTTCCGGTACGGGCAGCAGCGGCTGGGGAAGCACAACAATAAAACGGATACTGACAAATGAGGTCTACCTGGGACATATGGTTCAGGGGAAAACAGAGAAGGTAAACTATAAAGTAAAGAAACATATCGCTAAACCGGAAGGGGAATGGGTGAAAGTAGAGAATACCCATGAGGCAATCATTTCCGTTGACGATTTTGCTGTAGTACAACATCTGATGAAAGCAGACGGGAGGAGAAGCCCGGATTCGGGGACACCCAGCCCTTTTATGGGGTTGCTGTTCTGCGGAGATTGCGGCCAGCAGATGGTAAGGCGGGTGATACGTTATAAAGACACGGCAAAAGTTTATTATATCTGTTCCACAAAGAACCGTGGGGAGGGGTGCAGCAGGCACAGCATAGAGGAAAGCACACTGAAAGAGATCGTCTGTGAGAGTATCCGGAAGTTTGCAAATTCCTTCCTGAAAGAAAAGGAACTTTTTGACCATGCAGTGCAGTATGAGACCAACTTTGAGGCGGTTGCCCGGTATGACAAAGAGATCGGGCGGCTGAAAAAGGAACAGGATAAATATTACTCCCTCTGCTCCGGCCTGTATGAAGATTTACGGGAGGGCGTTGTCACAAAGGAAGAATTTGAGCGCCTGCACAGCGGTTTTTCGCAGAAAGGGAAGGAACTAGAAGCCGCCATGCAGAAACAGGAGCAGCTCATTAAAGATATGTTCAAAAAAGGGGCGCTTTCTGCGGGGCGGCTGAAAACATTTAAAGACTGTGTGGAACTGAGGGAGATAGACCGCCACACTTTGAGCAGCCTTGTAAGGCGGATTGATGTTTATGAGAACAGGCAGATCATGATCGACTTTTATTTTATGGATGCGTTTGCGGTTATGGCAGGAATTGGCCGGAAGGTTCTGACAGACCAGGCAGCGAAAGCACAGACGGCGGAAAGGAGCGCATAGCATGGGCAGAGTGTCAAAGAGGACTTTTGCCCCTGCTGTGGCGGCAAAAGAGGCAAAAATACGTTATAAAGCGGGCATTTATGCAAGGCTTTCATCAGATCAGGACAGGAAAAAGAATGAATCCGTGGAAGTACAGGTAAGGATCGCGGAAAAGCATATAGAAGAACTGAACCGGGAAGGGACAGAGCGGATAGAGATTGCAGACCGTTACATAGACCTGGGGAAAACGGGGAGCAATTTCAACCGTGACGAGTTTCAGAGGCTTATGCAGGATATACGGCTCGGCGACATTGACTGCGTGGTGGTCAAAGACCTTTCCCGGTTTGGAAGGAACTATCTGGAAGCGGGGAATTATATTGAGAAAATCTTCCCGTTTCTGGGTGTCCGCTTTATTGCGGTTGCTGACGGCCTTGATACGGGAAACCGGGGAAGCAATACAAAGCAGATGGCAACGGAGATAAAAAACCTTGTCAACGATATGTATGCAAAGGACTTTTCCGTAAAAGCAAAGCAGCATTTAAAGCAGAGACGGCAGGAAGGTTCCTATGTGGGAGGACCGCCGCCCTACGGCTACAAAGCCGGATGGGATAAGAAGATACGGAAGCTGGCGCCGGATGAAAATACGGCAGGGATTGTAAAACATATTTTCAGTCTGTTTATTGAGACAGGCAGTTATACGGCGGTGGCGGATGACCTGAACAGGAAAAAATGCAACCCGCCGTCTGTGTATAAGAAAACCGGAAAAGTTTTTTTTGACCCGGAACAGGGAGAATACAAAGGCTGGGATAAAGGCGCTGTAGAGCGTATCGTGAAAAGTGAGACATACACCGGGAAGCTGGTGCAGGGTAAGTCATCCATTACGGCAAGGGACGAGAAGAACCGCATTCACAAAGCGGAGGAAGAATGGGTAGTCAAAGAAAACACCCATGAGCCGGTCATTGATACGGCGCTGTTTGCGGAAGCGGCAGAAGTGAGGGAAAGGCTCCATGAAAGGACGGGGACCCATGCCCATCCGACAGAAGGATGCCCGATAGGGGAGAACATTTTTGACAATGTGCTTTACTGCGGCGTGTGTGGCAGGAAAATGACACGGAACAGTTATGTGAAAACCTATGCGGACGGCAGGAAGGCAAGACTGGACGGGTATTTTTGCTTAAACGGAGGGCAGACAAAGGTGGAGGGCTGTCCCGCATCAAACCGCATTTCAAAGGCGGAACTGGTGGATATTCTGTTACCGCTCCTTAGAATGGAGTTTTCCGTGTATTTAGGAAAACCAAAACAGTATATGGAGATCGTGAAAGAGCAGCTTGGGACAGCCGGGACA
Organism: Lachnospiraceae bacterium; assembly: GCA_009774345.1. GTDB lineage: Bacteria > Bacillota > Clostridia > Lachnospirales > Lachnospiraceae > COE1. The sequence continues at coordinate 12,329 of VSNR01000082.1, forward strand.
GTGATTGATACAAAAATCAGAAAAGCAGAAAGGGAGATTGTCTCGGCAAAGGAGGCGGAACGGACAAAATATGTGGAATACCGTGAGGGCATTATCCCCCAGGGCGAGTATGTTGCTTATAAGATGCGGCAGGAGGGGAGGCTTAATGACTTAAACCGGCAGAAGGAGGAACTGGAAGCAGACAGGAAGAACCTGGATGCTGTATCAGGGAAATACCTTGCGGCGGCCCGTGCCCTGCTCCGTTTAAAAAGCGGCAGGGAACTGACAAAGGAAGTGGTGGAATCCCTGATCCGGAAGATTTATGTCTATCCTGGGAAGCGGATAGAAGTGGAGTTTGCCTATACAAATGCACTGCTGGAGGGGGTGCTTACAAATGGATAAACTTGCAATTTATCTGCGGCTTTCCCTGGAAGATGCGGACGATAAAGACGAGAGCAACAGTATCAGCAGCCAGAGGGCTATGCTTCACGCTTACATACGCGGTAACGGTGAATTGAGGGATAAAGAGATTTCCGAGTTTTGTGATGACGGCTATTCCGGCACAAGCATGGAAAGGCCGGGGATGCAGAGGCTTCTAAAAGAGATCAGGGACAATAAGATAGGATGTGTGCTTGTCAAGGATATGTCCCGTTTCTCAAGGGACTATATCGAGCTTGGAACCTATATGAACCAGATATTCCCATTCATGGGGGTGCGGTTTATTGCGGTAAATGACCATTATGACAGCCGTGACCATGCAGGAAGCACTACCCCGATTGACACGGCTTTCCAGACACTTTTGTATGATTTATACAGCAAAGATATATCCGTAAAGGTCAAAACTTCGGTTGAAAATAAATGCGCCAATGGGGAATATGTTTTCGGACAGGTTCCCTTTGGGTATGAGAAAAGCACGGAAATAAAAAATGCGGTTGTGGTGAATGAGAAGGAAGCGGAGATTGTGCGCAGCATCTTTGCCCTCGCCCTTGACGGGAACAGCAGCACACAGATCGCAAGGATTCTCAATGAAAAGGGGATACCGACCAAAACACAGATGCGCCATCCTGAGAGGGCAGAAAAAAGCGGCAGGGTGCAGGCATGGGATAACGTTTCTGTCCGGGCTGTCCTGAATAACCGCTTTTACTTAGGTGAGATGGCCTATGGGAAGTCGAAGCGGAAATATGTGGGCAGTAAAGGCGGTATTGCTGTGCCGGCGGAGGATTGGAAAGTGATACCAGACCACCATGAGCCGCTTGTTTCGGCGGAAGATTACGAAAAGGTGTGCCTGTTCCGTAAAGGAGCAGACACTGCCAGAAAAGGGGAGAAAAACCCCCTTGTGGGAAAACTGTTCTGCGGCGGGTGCGGTTATTCCATGACGTATAAACCCATACGGGGGAAGAATAAATACCGCAGGTTTGAGTGCCGGAAACATGCTGTTTTGCAGATAACGGAGTGCTGTACCTATTTTTCCGCCGACTTATTGGAGGAAGCCGTGCTGACTATGTTGAACAGGGAACTGATGGTACGCGGGGATGCCGCAAAGGAGAACCAGAGTCTTGTTTCTTTCCAGAAGTCTTGTATGGCAAGGCTGGAAAAGAAGATAGCAGAGTGCCGGGGCAGGAAAAAGCAGCTCCAGGCAGAGGCGGATGCCCTGTATGAAAGCTATGCGTTTGGTTCGGTTCAGGCCATATCCTACAGACAGAAGGCGGACGGTATAAAAGAGCAGATCGCTTCCTTATCAGCAGAGGAAGAAAAGCATGGGAAAGAACTGGAACAGCTTCAGGAAGAATACCGCAGGACAGAGGAAGATATGAAGCAGGTCATACGGTATTCCCATTTAGAAGTGCTGACACAGGAAGTGGTTGATATATTTATTAAGAAAATATACGTTTTCAGAGACAAAAGAGTTGAAATTGTGTGGAACTTCCGTGAAAATGGAAAGGAGACAGAATGAAAGCAGTAATATACATGAGGGTGGGCAATCCGGATCAGGTGGCAGTCCAGCATCGGAAAGAGAAACTGCCGGGGCAGATTCAGGGTACGGTTGGAGGCAATTTAAAGAGGGATGGCTTTGTTGGTAATAATATTCCCAGCCTGCAAGAATTTTTACAGGAAATCAGGGGATATGACAGACACAACAACTTGACACTAATTCACCGTCAATTTTGCCCTAACTTAGCATTAGCGAACCATACGCCCCACGAAGTTATGCGGGTTTCAGCGATTTTCGCGTGGGAAAAGTGAAAAAAGTTTGTGACATTAACTTGACATACGCGGGATATGGACGGCTCGATGTGGCGGGGGTGTTTGAGTTTCTGGCTGGGATTGGAAGAGGGGAGTAGGTAGATCAGATTATAATAATTGTTAGATTAGATTATGCTTGGGATTGTAAACGCCGTTTTTTCCGGCAATGTATTGCCGTGCTCTGCCGTTATGCCTTGTCAGTTTCATTCAATCAATATTTCCCCCTCTTTCAATTTTCTATGCGACGGAAACTGCCTGTTCCCTGCACGCAGGGGACAGGGCAGTCCTGCTCATTTTCTCCCAAAGCAGAGCTTGGGAGAAGGGTAGCTTTGCTGTCATTCCTGCCGATTTTCAAAGAATGCTAAGTACCAGTTGCACTTGTCCAGCACCGACCGAAGCGGAACGTAAACTTTGCCGCCCTCTATACTCTCGCCACAGGCTAATTCTCTTTACCATTTCTAAAAATGGCTCGGTCAAAATTCCTGTGGTTTTGCAAATTCCCTGTCGGAAATTTTTGCAAAAAAAGTCAGTTGTCATCTCGATAAACTGGAATTTATAACCCTCGCTGGGCAACAATTACGGTATAGTTTTCCGTATCATATGTAACTCCTGTTTCTCTAAAACCATTTTTGTGCCAAAAATGTTCTGCTTGAGGATTCCCTTTTACCCAACCGAGGCGGACATTCGCCATCCCAATACGGCCCAGATAGACACACAGGTCATTGATAATCTTGCTCCCTGTTCCAGTATTCTGTATGGATACATCCGTCATAAAAAAACCAATAAAGGCTGTTAATTCATCCGGATAGGCCATGATGAAATCCATCACAGCAATCAGTTTTTCCCCATCATAAAATCCCAGATAGTACTTATCGCACATTTCCTTGTTGGGTGGGAGCACATTCATATCATTCATAATGCTCTGTTCTGATACAAACGGCGGACAGTATTGATAGTATAAACTGTTTTTACAGCATAATGTGTATACTTCCGCTACATCATCGGCACGCATCTTTCGAACAAGGTATTGATTTGAGAATAACGAAACATTCATTTCCCTTCTCCTCTCCAAACATTCAAATCCCAACTTCACTATCCATCAATTGAATTGCTTCATCAACAGACACACATGTAGCAAATCTATTTGGCCACATCATATCATTATAATACTTATAGGTTATTTCTCCAGTCATATAGTCGTTATCAAACGTTGAATTTGCCCCTTGTGGAACAATAACTTTATATCCTCTTTCAAAAGCAGACTTCACAGTTGCATCTATACAGAAGTTTGTCTGTAGTCCAACCAGCATTAATGTAGTATCATCTTTAACATAATCTGCAAAATCTTTATTTCCAAAACAACTATTGATATTTTTTATAAATATCTTTTCCCCCTCCTTTGGAAGCACCTGTTCTGCAATTTCGAAGTCTTCATCACCGATTGAAAATCCCGTTCCCGGTCCATCATCATGTTGAAAATAAATAACCTCTATTTGATTATCTCTAGCTGCTTTTATGACTCTTATAGTATTGTCAATAAATGCATCAAAATTAAAAAGCCGACTATCTGTTATTCCTTTTTGTATATCTATGACAAGCAATTTCATTTGTTTCTCCTTTGCACAGCAAAATTTTGATTTACCTTCGGATTTATTATACATCTATTCACCACTTTTGGGAATACCTGATTATATTTTTGGTATGAGACTATATATGCGTTTTAGCTCTGCAAATCCCCGCCGTCTTACCCGCATAATCAGCCCCGCATTTTCCAGTTCATTCAGGGGTTCGGCGGCAAGCTGCCTGACAGGAAAATATACAAACAAAATTCCGTTCTCATATTCCAGTTTTTTGTGAGCATAGTATCCAGCATCTTGCAGTACATTACCTTTGCCGTGCTGCTGATTGGAAGCCCTGCCAGTGCTTTTGGGAATGACATATAGGGCGGCAGCGGCGTGTCTGATGTCATAAATTCATATTCCATTTTTTTATTTCTCCCTTCATTTTGTGTATTATTTTGGGGCTGTTTTGGGCAGAAACATTCAAGGCAGAGCCTGTCTTTTCATGCCGCTTTAAGCCCCTTACAATGCAGGCAGGGTAGAGTAATCCCTCTGCCCACATGACTGTTATTCATATTTTAGTACAGTCCAGCCGGTTCTTCCTGATGCCGTTCCTGCCCCCAGTTTCTCTGGCAGCGTTTTGTTCCCTCTGGTGCGCTCGCTGCGGCAGGGATTTTCATTCCTTTCACAGTTCATGGCATCACTTTGTCTGGGGAGCATATCCCATCAGCCCGGTCATTGCGATAAAGTGAGCTGTCGCTCACTTGAGTAATCCATCGATGGGATGATTCCAGCACGCTGAAAATAATTGCAGATGTAGAAAAAGCCATGCGCTTTCCAAGGAACGTCCTTGATAAATTCTGTTATGTTATGTGTTCACAGCTTCAAATCAGCTATGAAAAGCTGACCGAAAAAGAACGCACGGACTTGAAAAACATCATGAAAAAATCCGGCATCTATAAGGATTCGCCTTTAGGAAGCCGGAAACGCTGACAAGGAAATGCCGTTGTCTGGATTTTGTCCATGCAGCGGCATTTTGGTGGTGCTTATGCAGTTTTCAGATGGCAGATTGAATTGTCAACCTAAATGCTTTCCCATCATAACCAAATTATTTGCTTTATAATAACCGAGTTTTTCGTAAAAGTGCATATGATGTAGATCCTTAACGCTAATCAATTCGATATGTTCTACTCCATTAGCAGTGACTTCATTTTGAAATGTTGTCATAAGTTCACTTCCATATCCTTTATTATGACAATCTGCAAATATCACAATTTCCTCAACGAAAAAGGCTATTAAATCGTCAAACTCCTTATAATAGCCCATCAAAAACCCTGCCAAACTCTGATTATCATATTGAAGATAACATAAGGAACCTTCCATTGTCATTACTTGATGAATTCACTTATATGCCTTTTCGTAAGACCAACAGCCATTTTCAACATTGATAGTATTGCAGCAGCAACCCCTCCTGCATCCACATAATCAGATATTTGCTGTCCGTTCTGTACGGCTTTTGCCGCCTGAAACATTTCTTTCCATATCTGTTCCATATAATTTCCTCCATTTTTTCAAAAAATCCCGATTTTACACTTTCGGAAACTGGAAATTTGTTTTATCATTCAAGTATTTTCCCATAATATTCCACATTAATCACAGTGCCATCCTGGTAATATTCCTTACCGGTTTTAATAAATTCAGTAAATCCATAGTGGGTGTATATATCTTTGTTTTTCTCTTCGGCAGGCTCTACGCCAAGAGTAGCTTTTGTAAATCCTTTGCGCCGCAAATCGTCAATCATAAAATGAAATAATTTAGAAAAATATCCTTTTCTCTGAAACCTGTCAATCGTTCGGAATGCAGACAAGTATACTGTATGACCATCAACTAAACCGGCGCTGTTTTGTACGACCTTGGGGTGAAGCATCGCAGTAGTATCTGTGACCGACTTTTTTACTTGACACTAATTCATCGTCAATTTTGCCCTGACTTAGCACTAATGTACCATACGCCCCACGAAGTTATGCAGGTTTCAGCGACTTTCGTTCAAAAAAAGTGAAAAAAGTTTGTGACATTAACTTGACACACGCGGGATATGGACAGCTCGACGTGGCGGGGGTGTTTGAGTTTCTGACTGGGATTGGAAGAGGGGAGTAGGAAGCAGAGAGGAAGGAATGTCTTGTATGGAAGGGGCATTCCTTTTTTCTTTATCAGAGTGTGGTTGAAATGTTGTATAGTTTCGTATGTGTTTTTTCAAAAAGTTGTGCAGTCGTGTTGATTTACTTTCCCACAAAAAAATCAGATTCTACTTGTAAATAACAGAAAAATGATTATAATAATTGTTAGATTAGAATATGATTTGAATTGAATTGGTTGGAGGATATTTTATGTTCGTAGAAAACAAGACAACTGAATTCAAGCGAGAATATGTGGAAGATATTAAAAACACGATTGTTGCCTTTGCAAACTGTGATGGCGGTACACTTTATATCGGAGTGAACGACGATGGAACAGCTTGCGGTGTCGATGATGTTGATGATACGATGTTACGTGTAACCAATGCAGTTAGGGATGCTGTGCGGCCAGATATTACTATGTTTGTGGAATGCCGCAATGATGTAATGGACGAGAAGGCAATTGTATGTGTAATTGTCCAGCGCGGTACGGCAAGACCGTATTATCTGCAAGGAAAAGGAATTCGCCCGGAGGGTGTTTATGTTCGTCAGGGAGCATCGACAGTTCCGGCAACAGATACCGCTATCCTGAATATGATCAAGGATACCAGTGGTGAAAGCTATGAGGCGGCTCGTTCTCTTGAACAGCATCTTACTTTTAATAAGGCTGTCGATTTCTTTGGCAAACGAAAGGTAGAGTTTGGAAGAACTCAGATGCGTTCACTTCATCTGATTGGCGAAGATGGTATGTACACGAATCTGGCATTTTTGCTGTCTGAGCAGTGTACACATATGATCAAACTGGCTGTTTTTGAGGGGAGTAAGAAATCTATATTCAGGGATCGGCAGGAATTGTCGGGTTCCCTTTTAAATCAGATGGAGGAAGCTTTCAATTATATTGATCGTTACAATCGTACCCGTGC
>VSNR01000083.1 GCA_009774345.1 Lachnospiraceae bacterium
TATCACATCTATACAAAAAAATATATAAAATGTCAAAAAAAATCAAAGACCATTTCACAAATCATGAAAATGGCTTTGATTCTTTTTGGATGCGTTCAATCACACAGTGGTGCGGTTTATTGGTGCAATCCTTCTTATAACTGATTCCTACGAGCAGGATATCACCCACATAACCTTCCAGTGCCTGTACATAATTTCTGTCCTTGATCTGCTGAATGGCTGTATGCGCAGTTTTTTGATATTTTAGTTCCACTACAAGCGCCGGTTTCGCAGTATGGGGCTGCGGCAGAAAAACAATATCCGCAAATCCCTTCCCAGCCGGAAACTCCCGTATAAGCTTATAATCCTTTCTCGCACTGTAATATGCAAGTCCGATCGCACATCCCAGAGAGTTTTCATCATTGTAGGTCAGTATTGAGGCGACTTCCGTATGCGCCTTGTCAAGTCCTTCCGCCACACTTTTTTCATCGCATCGAAGTGTGTCCTCAAGAAGCTTTTCCGATGCCTTTAATACATTGATAATCTCTGACCAGCCGCCAACGCTCATTGCATTCTCAAATTCCATGATAATCTCTTTATTTGGAATAAACGCCTCCTCCGACATTGCATCATATCCAAGATATCCTAGGTGAATCAGGAGTGTCAGAACATCATCTTTTGTTTTAAAATTGCGCATATCATTCTGAAAGCTGCGGGTATTCACTCTGACACAGCCGCCGCCAAGCATATGCACAATATCTGCACGCAGTCCGTCAAAATCCATGTCAATATATACTTTCAACGCGTCATACGCCTCTGTAGCCGTCCAATAATTTAAATATTTATGGCGGCGCATTGCCTCCACTACGGACTGCGGATTGTATATATGACGAAACGTTGCGAACCTATAGCCATCATACCAGCTGCTCATTTCATGAAAATCCATGGAAAAACGGTCACATAATTCTGCCACCTCCGGCTCTGTAAATCCTGTATATTCCTCCAAAATATCCTGTTCTGTCATTGAATACTCGGTGAACATATTCAATGCCGAGTGTTCTCCATACTTCTTCACCGGCAGGATTCCGGTCACATAGGCAAGCGCGATATACGGCTGGTCTTTTATTAGATTTCTCAAAAAATCCAAATACTGTTTCTGCATCGCTTCTGATTCCTGCCGCTCCCGCATCACACAGTCCCACTCGTCAATCAATAGTATAAACTGCCTGCCCGTCTCCACATAAATTCTCCTCAGTGCCGCCGCCAGTCCCAGCTCCTGTTCACTCAAGCATGCGCCATACTCGCACCGAAACTCCCTGAGTACCTCCCGCTCTAAATATTTCGTCAGCGGCTCCGATTCTGATTCGATCAGAAACTGCTGCATATTCAGAAAAATCACATCATACTGGTTTAGATGCTCCTGAAACGTATCAGCATTTTCGATCTTGAGTCCCTGAAATAACGCTGCCGAATCACAGCCGCGGCTGTAATAGGCAGCCAGCATTTTCAGCGCCATTGATTTGCCAAAGCGCCTTGGTCTGCTGACACAGAGATATTGCTGTTCTGTGTTAATCAGCTCATTGGTACAAGCGATCAATCCCGTCTTATCCACGTAAATCTTCGAGCGCACTGCCTTCCAAAAGCCCTTGTTATCTGGATTCAGATAAAACCCCATACTCTCACCCCGCTGTGGTCTGTTATTTCAGCATCAAAAAGGCCCCCAGATTCCCACGGCGCCCCTTGCTGGCTCTGTGGCTGAACAATACTTCTGGATTACAGCTGGTGCACACATCGGTCACTTCGATCTGTTCCTCCGGCACACCTGCATCGCGAAAGACCCTGAAATTTGCATACCACAGATTCAGCTGGTATTTGCCGTTTTCCTTCTGATACAGCAGACAGTCGTCCAAGTCCTGCTGGGTAAAATCCTGCTGATACCGCGCAAGGTACTCCGCCGCTTTGGTGTCTTCTCTGGGAAACGCCTGCTCAAATGCAAGCGCGACATCCTCACCCACCTCATAGCAGCGCTGACAGATCGAAGGTGCAATCGCGGCACGGACCTCCTCTGGCTTCGTGCCATACGCTCTGTGCATCGCTTCCAAGGTCACGCTCCCCATCTTCCCGACTGTGCCGCGCCAGCCTGAATGTGACAGTCCGATTGCCTGATGCACAGGGTCCACAATAAAAAGCGGCACACAATCCGCATAAAAGGTCGCTAAAATAATCCCTTTTTCATTGGTAATCAAACCGTCCACATCGGTGTAATCCCGCTCACAGACAACGCCCTTTCCTTTATCCATAGCCGTCACTCTGCGGACGTTTATCGTATGTGTCTGCTGGGAACAGACGATATCTGCGCTTGTCATACCCATGTGCGCCGCCGCTCTTCTAAAATTTTCATCTACATGCGCTTTGACGTCGCCCTGCGAATAGCTGAAATTAAGGGAATACAGATAATCGTTGCTCACCCCGCCGTACCGCGTCGAGAAAAAGTGGTCAACAATCCCCGTCTGTTCCAGCCCTGCGAATGTAAAATACGCCATTTCCTGATGCGCTTTGTCGTGGTCAAGCCTGCAAGTGCCGCGGCTTCCATATCTGATTATTTTTTCCATGCCTCTTATATTCCTATGCTTTAATTTTATCAATGTCTGTCAGATTATACTCACGACAGATAAGATCTGCCGTGAGTATCGCGCCAGCCGCAGCCGCGAAGCGGCATATTTCCTTATGCGGCTGTGTGCATCACATTATACTGGTGGTCAGTCTTTTCGACCGCCAGTATAATACCAGATGACGTCAGTATTACTTTCAACTCAAAATACCGGTCTTTCATTTCGCTATATGCCGCCGATTCTTTATCTTCGGTTAAAATCATATATGTTTGTACTCTTGAAAACTCTTCAATTGAAATCTTTAATATTGAAATCGGTAACATTTCTTTTTCTGCCATCTCAAGCACCTTACTTGCCTTCATAATCTGTACGAACTGCTCCATCTTGATCATAACAGATTATGAAAAAGGTGTAAAGCAATTTTGATCTCTTTCATTAGGAATAAATATGCTCAAACGCATTCTGATACCATGTGATCTCCGCGCCGCAGATTGCAACCACATCATAGCGCACCGGCGTGAAATCTCCCATATGATGCACCATTCTATAGTAGTCCGCCACATTACAAATCTTTCGCTGCTTGCCATAGTTTACTGCCTCCGCAGGCTGTCCGGCTTCACTGTCTTTGCGGTATTTTACCTCGATAAAGACCGTGTAGTCTCCATCCTTACCAATCAGATCAATCTCGCCTCTGCGGTTCCTGTAATTGCGCTCAACGATTGTGATGCCATGCTTTTGCAGATATTGAGCGGCGATCTGCTCATACGCCGCGCCTTTTTCTCTGGTATTCATTGTTTTTTCCCTGTTTGGCTGTCCTGATAAGCGCTCACCTTTGCCTTGATCTTATCCATGCTGTCCACAAACATCAGGATTTCCGCCACAACCTCATAGAGCTCGGGCGGTATCATATCACCAATCTGTAGCTTTGACAGTGTGTTTGCCAGTTTGTCATCCCTGTGGACGGGCACACTCGCCTGCTTTGCCTGCTCTATAATTTTTTCCGCAAGCGCCCCGCGCCCCATTGCTATCACTTTTGGCGCGCTGTCTGCCGGGTCGTATTCCAATGCAATTGCCTGTTTTACCTTTTTATTTTTATCCGCCGCCATCTAATTTACACCTTCTTATTTACTCATCTTTTATGCCCTTGTGTCAAAAGTCCGATAACCCAGAACTGCGCTGCCGCCCGCCACCTGCTCTTCCATATGTTCCAGCACGGTTTTGTCCTCATCCTTCTCAAGAATCATATTTTTGCACAGATATCCTTTTTTTGACAGTCTCTGGGACAACTCGTCGATATGCCCCTCCACCAGCGCGATCGATGCCTCGTCGAGATAAAATTTGGTCGTAACCTGATTCCGCTGTGTCTGTAGGGAAATGCTGACATCGAGCGCCCCCAGATAATCCATATCCAGATGCAGAAAAGCCGTGAGCGTACCATCCTTTCGCGCCATATTCTTCTTGTTCGTATAGACATACAAATCTCCGTGTGCCTGCGAGCTGCCAAATTTTAACGGAAGCTGCACATACGTAAACATCTGATTCATCTGATTCATAAATTCCACATTCTCACTGAGATTCGCCATAGCGCGCGCAGGTGCGGCAGTGCTGTTCTGACCGCCTGACTGCATTGCCTCGTTCATCATGCGCGTGAGCTGGCTGCTCTCTCTGGCAAGCTTCTGATAAAACTCCTCCACCTTGCCTTCCTGTGCGAGCTCCTGCGGCGACAGCGTCCACTGCTTTTGCAGCCCATTTTTTAACATGGATTTAAACGGCTCCGAGCGAAAAATCTCAGCCTTTTGTTCCGCCGTCAGTTGTCTGCCAATCTCACTGTCCAGCAATAACTGCTTCACATCCCTGAGACCCAGTGTCCCTTCCCGGACACCCTCCCGTATCATGGCAATCATTTTCCCCGGCACCGCCTGAGGCGTCTCTCCTCTGAGCTGGTTTAAAAACGTGTCCAGCGTTTTCTCCGCTGTGGCACCTGCTGCCTGTTTTGATGTCTGCGCTGCATCCTGCACGCCAGCATTCTCAGCAGCATCATTTGCTATATTCTTTCCGGCAGGATTTTCAGCAAGATGCGCCGACTGATTCCCTCCTGTATTCTGATTTATATTTTCTGGATTCATTTCTTTTGAAATCATATTTTCTGAATTTACATCTTTTGAAATCACATTTTCTGGATTTGACTGCGCATTTTGACTGTTCTGCGCCGCCTGCGCGGTTTGATTTTCCGGTAAAGATGCGGCGGCAGTGCCTTGTGTCCCGCCTTCCTCCCCTGCGAGCAGCACAAGCACCTGCTCCATAAATTTTCCGCCCTCTGCCAGTGCTGTCTGCCCGGGCAGAACGCCCTGAGCAGCGCCATTCTGATTTCCCTGCACGTTTGCATCTCCTGTCAGCGCATCATATAATTTTATGATCTCGTCAGACGCCTCGTTGATGCCGTCCAGCAGCTTGTGTTCCATATTTTCATAATGTTGAAGCTGAGACAGCGTGTTCTCATTGACCGGAAGCTGCAATTTCGTCAGCTTGATCAAATCTGCCATACTCGCACCGGGGTTTTGCAGTGTGAGCCGGTTAAACAGCATCAATGTATTCTTGTTGATCGACATGCCGTTTTCCAACAAGGTTGACACCAGTGCCATTGTCCTGTCATTGACTGCCATATGCGCAGCGCGCAGCGCCGCCTCCCCCACGCGGAGCATCTGCATTTTGCCATCATAAACTGGCTTGAGCACCACACGGTTATCCTTGTTGGACTGCACTTGCAGATTCATGACCTGCCCGAGCGCAAGCTGCACATCGCGCTCGAGCTTGGCTGCCATATACTGCCCGTTTGCAAGCTGTATCTGCACATCCTCCCCATTGACAGAGACGATCTCTCCCTGAAATGTATCACCGGGCTGTAACTGCGTCACGTCCACGCCCTGTGCATTTCCAGATGCGGCACTCCCTGTCGTGCCTACCGTCCCTGTATAACCCTGTCCCTGCCCGATCTGTGTCCCGCCATAGTTCTGTGAATATCCCGACAACACACTATCCATACATTTTCCCTCCTGCAAATCTATTATACTCACGACACTGCCGTGAGTAACGCGCCAGCCGCAGCCGCGAAGCGGCATATTTCCTTATGCGGCTGTGTGCATAACTTTATACTGGCGGTCAATCTTTTGGACCGTCAGTATAACTCTGCAATTTCTGATCATCCATTATATTTTTGATAAAACTCTTTCGATGTATTGGAGACGCACCATGTTTTCTTAACGCCTCTATATGTACCGCTGCGCCATAGCCCTTGTTGTCCGCAAAATGATATTCTGGATATTTTTTGTCATATTCCACCATCAGACGGTCTCTTGTCACCTTTGCGACAATACTTGCCGCAGCGATCGACACACTCTGCGCATCCCCCTTGATAATCGGAATCTGCCGGATCGACACCTCTGGGATTGTGACCGCATCATTTAACAAAATATCCGGTTTCACGCACAGTTTGCTGATTGCCTGACGCATCGCCTCATAGGTCGCCTGCAAGATATTGATCTCATCTATCCGCTCATGGGATACCATGCCAATCCCCACTGCCACTGCTTCCCTCATAATAATGTCATACAGCTCCTCGCGTTTCTTCTCCGTGAGCTGCTTGGAATCATTCAGATACAGAATCTGACAATCCTCCGGCAAAATGACTGCCCCTGCTACCACAGGCCCGGCAAGCGGTCCCCTGCCAACCTCATCAATGCCGCAGATCATGCCACAGGAAGCATATTGCTTCTCATACTTTTTCATGCCTTCTGTCCGCAGCTTTTCCTTCTCCAAGGCATCTATGGCTTTCTTCGCTTTTGCCACTAGCGCCTGCACGCCGCTTCGGCTGTCCGTTTCGTACCGCTCCACAAAAACAGGCAGCTCACTTTCGCCTGCTGCCTTTAATTCATTTTTGATTTCCTCTATTTTCTTTTCTTCTCTTTTCTTTTCCACGTTCTTTGATCGTATCCTTTCTGTGATGTATACTTGATACGGGTTTCCTGTTATTGATGTTTCAAGATGCCAAATTTGGACGAGGGCCAGATTCTGATAAATGCCCTGCCAATGATATCCTTGCGGTGGATGTTTCCAACGGAAGGGTCCCGGCTGTCCGAACTGTTGTTTCTGTTGTCTCCCATCACAAAATACTCGTCATCCCCAAGCAGAATCGGGTCATCTGCCCTTCCCGGATTCTGAATGACTTCACGTCCATACGCCTCCTCTAGCAGCTCTCCGTCCACATAGATATTTCCGCGGTCATCAATCTGAACCGTCTCCCCCGGCATTCCGATGATGCGCTTGATATAATACGTATCCGTGTCATATTGATATGGAAATACAATGATATCAAACCGTTCCGGGTCCTCGAAGCGATACGAAATCTTGTCAACGATCAGATGATCTCCGTCACTCAGCGTCGTTTCCATACTGCTTCCGCTCACCTGCGTGCGCTGTCCCACATAGGTGACAATCAGATACGCAGCGCAGAACACCAGCAGCAGATAAATGCTGATGCTCAATATTTCCTTCAATACGTGTTTCATTTTGTTTTCCTCTGTTTCTATTATTTCCGTTTCCATCATTCCTCCGGCATCTCCAATGTAATTTTTCCTATTCTTCCGTTTCTAAAATCATCCACAATCATCGCGGACGCTTTCATGATATCGAGTTCTTCTCCTTTCAGATAGCACTTCTTGCTGACACAGACTGCCTTGATCGTCTCGTAGGCATCCTGCCCATCAGGGATTTCAACCGCGTACCGCTGTTCGAGCAGTCCGGGGTACGCCCCGCGCAGAAAACGAATCAGCTCATACGCGAGTTCGTCCTGATGAATAATCTCATCGTTGATCGAACCAATCATTGCCAGACGAAGTCCCACGGTCTGGTCTTCAAACTTGGGCCACAGAATCCCCGGTGTATCCAGCAGTTCTAAACTTTTATTCAGGCGAATCCACTGTTTTCCCTTCGTCACCCCCGGTTTGTTTCCGGTCTTGGCACACGCTCTGCCTGCGAATGAGTTGATAAAGGTGGATTTGCCGACATTGGGTATCCCGACCACCATTGCACGCACAGGCCTGTTGAGAATCCCCCGTTTCCTGTCGCGCTCTATCTTATCCTTACAAGCCTCCTGCACGACACCCTGTATGGATTTCACACCCGCGCCCGTCTTGGAATTAATTTCCAAGACATGAAACCCCTTCGATGAAAAATAATCCATCCATATTTTATTTTTTCTCGCATCTGCAAGATCGGATTTATTTAAAAGAATTATCCTTGATTTATTTTTTCCCAGTTCGTCGATATCCGGGTTTCTGCTGCTAAGCGGCACCCGCGCATCGACCAGCTCGATCACTAGGTCTATAAGCTTGATATCCTCCTGCATCATACGTTTTGCCTTGGTCATATGCCCCGGATACCATTGATAATTTGCCATATTTTTGTCATGCCTTTCGTCTTTATTCAATTTTATTCAATCAATCCCATTTCACTGCTGCCAGAAGCCAGCTTCATCCACGCCTTGCCAATGATATAACTCTTCTTGACCGTCCCGATGTTGGCGGAACGGCTGTCCTCGCTGTTGTTACAGTTATCACCGATCACAAAATATTCGTCCTCCCCCAGCGTGACCTTGCTCTCAAGCAGGCCCGGCTCGACAATCCGGTCATTAAAATACTGCTCTACCGCCTCGTCATTGACATACAATATACCATTTTTTATGTACAGCGTATCGCCGGGAACACCCACCACCCGTTTGACATAATAGTGGGATTTCTCATTCCCGTTTGGAAGAAAGACGATGACATCTCCCTCGCGCGGCGATGCTGCCTTGTAGATCAGCCTGTTCAAAAAAATTTCCTGACCGTTATACAGGCTTGGCTCCATAGAGGGACCAATCACGCTCGTTTTCATCCCTACGCAGAAAACGGTCACCACTGCCAACAGCATAGAGGCAAAGATCCAGAAAATCCAGCTCAGAATTTCCTTGACCACAACGATATTCAGTTTTTTCTTCTTCTGGTAAAATGTTAATCCCTTTCGTCTTGCCATTCATTCTGTCCTTTGCAATATATGTATACGTAACAGTTCAGCCCAGAACTTTGCACTTGCTGCAAAGTTCGTGATATCGCGTAGTGCCTGAGATGCATCAAGCTATCGCGAGGCGATTTTGCATGGCTTGATGCCTATAACAGGAAGCCAGAGGCTGAACTGTTATAGGCATACGAAGATACAACAATAATTATACTCAATCTGTATCATGATTGCAAGTCAAAAAATAACGGAGCCTGTCTCCAAGCTCCGCCAAATGTTACTGTTTCCCTTATTTCACCAGTTCCTTAACCTTCGCCTTCTTACCAACACGATTTCTCAAGTAGTTCAGCTTCGCACGTCTTACCTTACCTGCTCTCACAACTTCTACCTTCTCTACATTTGGAGAGTGCATCGGCCATGTCTTCTCCACGCCGACACCGTTTGAAATCTTTCTGACTGTAAAGGTCTCTCTATTGCTGCCGCCCTGAATCTTCAGAACCGTACCCTCAAAGATCTGGATTCTCTCGCGGTTTCCCTCCTTGATCTTACCATGTACTCGCACGGTATCTCCAACCCTGAAGCTGTCAACATTTGCCTTTAACTGTTCCTTCTCAATTTCTCTGATAATTTCGTTCATTTGATTTGCCTCCTTATTTTTTCGACGTTCTTAATACTTCTCTATCGCAACTACGAATACTAATATGAATATTATCTGTAATTACCTGCATCATGCCTTCGCATGACTCGTACCAGAGGACCATCTCTTTCTTCGCAACAGTAGTAATTTACCACAAAATGAGAATAAATGCAAGAAATTTTTCAGAATTATTCCTCTTTATCGAATTCCTCCTGACTCCAGCTCTCCACTTCACTGTCAACCAGATTGACACTCACAAGCGTTGACACGCCTTTTTCCTGCATGGTGATGCCATAGAGCCTGTCTGCCTGTTCCATCGTACCGCGCCTGTGCGTGATGACGATAAACTGTGTGCTCTTGGTCAGCTTGTTCAGATACTTTGCAAATCTGCTGACATTTCCCTCATCCAGCGCTGCCTCGATCTCATCGAGCAGACAAAACGGTGAGGGCTTTAGGTTTTGTATCGCAAACAGCAGGGCGATTGCGGTAAACGACTTCTCTCCGCCGGAAAGCTGCATCATATTTTGCAGTTTTTTGCCGGGCGGCTGTGCGATGATGCGCACGCCCGCCTCAAGGATATCCTCGTCTTCGATCAACTGTAACGTTCCCTTGCCGCCGCCAAAAAGCTCCTTGAACACCTTGTCAAACTCCCGTTTGATCTCTTCGAATTTTTCGGCAAACTGCCTGCGCATCGCAGTGTCGAGCTCTTCGATAATGCCTTCGAGCGTCTTCTCCGCCTCTATTAAGTCATCATGCTGGTTTTTCATGAAGGTATAGCGCTCCATCAGCACCTTATAGTCCTCAATGGCGTTGACATTCACATCACCAAGCTTCCTGATGGCATCCTTGATGGCTGTGATCTGTTTTTTCATCTCAGCGATGTCCTTCAATGCCTCATTTCTCATAGAAGCCGCATTGTTCAATGTAATCTCATACTCATTCCACATATAATTGATCTGGTTTTCGATCGTATCTTCCAGTTTCTCTCTCTGGGAATTGAGTCTGTATACCTCCTTATCCAGCGCATTTTTCTTCTCAGAGATCTCCTCTCTGGTCTTAAAGAAATTTTTCTGCTGCTGTGATAATTCCTCTTTTGTCTTCTGCTTTTCCTTTAAGGAGTGCTCCGCGTCAGACTGTGTGTCATGCGACGCTGCGATGGTCTTTTCTATCTCCGCAATATTCTGCTGCCGGTTCTGAATGTCTGCAAGACAACTGTCGAGACTGGTCTGTACCTCGCTAAGCTCCTCCCGGCTGCGAACCAATTCCCCCTCAATGCGGTTTAGATTCGTCTGTTCAAACTCTTGTTTCTGAAGCAGTTTCTCGTACTCAACATCCCATTCTCCGACTTTCCCAGTCTTGCCAGACTCCTCTAGCCGATAGGTTTCCAGCTCCTTCTGGCACGCTGCAATGCCTTGCTCGAGCGTCTTTTCATTCTCCTCGGACGCCTTTAAATCATGGAGCGTTTTCTCTTTATCTGCATTGATCTCATGCACCTTGTGCTCGATGTCCCGCTGCTCCTGTATCAAGTCCCCAAAGCCCTGTTCCGCCTCGTTTTTGCGCTCCTGCGCACTTACAACATTCAGTCTGGCAGTATTTTGCCGGATATATAACTCCTGCAAAGCCGCCTTCTCTTCCTCAATGCTGCGCCGGACACTGTTGCGCTCCACCTTGATATTTTCAATGGCAATGGTCGCATCCTCCAGCTTTTTCTTTGCCGCCTTTAATTTCTGCTCAAGTTCCTCGAGCTCTCTCCTGCGTCCTAAGAGATTGGAATTATTCTTGAATGCGCCGCCGCTGATCGCTCCGCCCGGCACAAGCAGCTCGCCCTCTAGCGTCACCATCCTGATACTGTAATTGTATTTCTTGGCAATCCTGACTGCATTGTCCACATTGTCCACCACCACAATCCTGCCAAGCATTGTCTTTGCCACATTTCTGTATCTTGTATCTGTCCGCACCAGCGTGTCGGCAAGCCCGATGACGCCCTGTTCCTTTAAGGCATCCGACATCTTGAACGCCTGCGGCTTTGCAATGCTGGTGAGCGGCAGAAAGGTAGCGCGCCCAAAACGGTTTTTTTTCAAAAATCCGATCATCGCCTTGGCAGTCTCCTCATCCTCGGTCACGATGTTCTGTATGCTCCCGCCAAGCGCTGTCTCTATCGCTGTTTCATACTCTTTATCTACCTTGATAATATCTGCGACAACACCGATAATGCCCTTGTGGTGCTCTCTCTGCTCCATGACCTTCTGAATACTGTTTCCATAGCCTTCATACCGCTCTGTGAGATTTGAGATTGTATCCAGTTGTGATTTGTAACGCTGGTAAGCACCTTGGCTTTCCTTGATTTCCTCATCCTTCTGGCGCAGTCTGTCCCGAAATGCACTGTTGTGCTCCTCCATCTGTGCAAGATGGGCGTCCGCTTCTGAAATCTCGTCTGTGATGCGCTGAAATTCCTCCTGAAGAGATTCAATCTCGGCATCGCGCTCTGCCTCATCACTCCGGGCGCGGAGCAGGCGTGAATTTAACTCTGCCTTTCTGATGCGCATCTGCTCCATCATCGTGTCAAAACTGCTCATCTTTGATTTGATGGTCGCCCGCTCGCCCAGCATGGTAATAATCTGATTCTTGTCCTCCTCTATTTTACGATTCAGCTCCTCAATGCGTCCCTGTACCTCAGAGAGCGCCTCTTTTGCCTCGCTGCGACCTTTTTCCAGCGCAGCCACCTTTTCATCCAGCGCTGTCTTGTCCTCTAGGATTTTAGCGCGCTCGCCTTCCCTGAGGGCAATCTGCTCCTTGATGGCTGTGATTCTGTCCCGAAAATGTTCTTCATTTCCCCGGGCGCCTTTGATCTGTTCTTTTAATACATTGATCTCGCCCTCAAGCCTGCCCCGCGTCACGCTCGCATCTGTCAGCGTCGTTCTGGCAGCTTCGATCTCCTGTTCCAGCGTCTCTATGCGCGCCTGAATCTCATCGTACTCCACCTTTATTCGGTCATACTGTTTGGTCGTATTGTCATAATCTTCCTGTGCAATGGCACATTTGCCTTCCAGCTCCTCCAATTGTTGTGTCAGCTTTTTATTTTCCAATAAAAAGACATTGACATCGAGCTCTTTGAGTTCTTCTTTTTTCCTGAGATACACTTTTGCCTTCTCAGACTGCTTTTCCAGAGGTGCTACCTGCTTTTCCAGCTCACTTAGAATATCGGTCACGCGCACGAGATTGTTCTTCTCATCCTCAAGCTTTTTCTGCGCTGTAGCCTTGCGCTTCTTGAATTTGACAATCCCTGCCGCCTCATCAAAAAGTTCCCGCTTCTCCTCTGGCTTGCCGCTGAGTATTTTTTCGATCTGCCCCTGTCCGATGATCGAATATCCCTCTTTGCCAATACCTGTGTCATAAAATAATTCATTTACATCCTTCAATCGACAGGGAGTGCCATTAATGGAATACTCACTTTCGCCTGAACGATATAAACGCCTCGCCACCGTCACTTCCTCGTACTCGATTGCAAGCTTGTGGTCTGCATTGTCAAACGTGATGCCCACAAACGCATATCCTAACGGCTTTCTTAGCTCTGTACCGGAAAAGATGACATCCTGCATGGATTCCCCGCGCAGCTGCTTGATGCGCTGCTCTCCTAACACCCACCGGACTGCATCTGCCACATTGCTCTTGCCGGAGCCATTGGGTCCTACGATTCCCGTAATCCCCTGATGAAACTGAAACACAATCTTGTTCGCAAATGACTTAAATCCCTGTACTTCAATACTTTTTAGATACATTCTCTATTTTCTGCCCTTCAATTTTTTGAGTGCCTCATACGCAGCCTGCTGCTCTGCCGCCTTTTTCGTCCTGCCCATACCCGAACCAATCAGATGCCCGTCGAGATACGCCGCCACACTAAACTGTTTGTCATGGTCTGGTCCTTCCTCCCCCACCAGCTCATACCGAAGCTGTGACGTGTTCTTTTTTTGGATTTCCTCCTGCAAAAGTGTCTTGCTGTCCAGAAACAGAATCTTGTCCTCCAAGTCCGAGAGCACAAAACGGTAGATAAACTTTTTGGCATGTTCAATCCCGCCGTCAATAAAAATCGCACCGATCACTGCCTCCATCACATCGGATGTGATCGAATCCCGCTTTCTCCCGCCGGTGGACTCCTCCCCCTTGCCTAGCAGAATATAGGTATTGAGCTGAATATCCCGCGCGCAGTAGGCAAGCGCCGGCTCACACACCATGGATGCGCGCAGCCTTGTCAGCTGCCCCTCCGGCATGTCCTCATTTTCATTATACAGAAATTCACTCGACACAAGTTCAAGAACCGCATCTCCCAGAAATTCCAGTCTCTCGTAATTATTCAGTTTATTGATCTTTTGTTCATTTGCAAAAGAACTGTGTGTCAGTGCCTGCTTTAACAGTGTTTCGTCCTGAAACTGATACCCGATTTTCCCCTGTAGCTCATGCAGGGCTTCCTTCATATTTCGCATTCTTTTCCTACTCCTTCTCACAGAGTTTTCCCGCTCTCTCCATCCACTCGACAGCCTCCCGCACTGTCGTGAGCTTGTCCAAACCTTCTGTCGGTATATGAAGCCCTGTCTCCTCCTGCACACCAAGAAATATTTGATACAAATCCAGTGAATCAGCCCCCAAGTCTGTAAGAAAAGTCATGTCCATCTCAATCTCATCCGGGTCCATGCCCAAAACAGTCGCCGCAACTTTCTTCAAAGCTTCAAATTCCATTGTATCAGGTCCTTCCCTATTCATCCTTTAATATCACTTTTTCCTTTATCTTTTGACTGATTCGCTGCTCCTTAAAGGTCACACATTGAAGAACGGAATTTTTAATCTCGATCGCTTTCGAGCTGCCATGTGTCTTGACCACAAGACCATTCAAGCCCAAAAGCGGCGCTCCGCCGTACTCTTCGACGCTAAATTCTTTTAATGTTTCCTTGAGCGCAGGCTTTACCAGCAAGCCGCCGATTTTGCTTCTGAGCGAAGTCATCATGCCCGCCTTCACCTTCTTGATCAGTGCCGCACCGACCCCCTCATATAATTTCAATATAATGTTTCCGGCAAACGCCTCACACACGATCACATCCGCATACCCTGTCGGAATGTCCCGCGCTTCGATACTTCCGATAAAATTGATCTCAGGACAGTTTTTTAACAGCGGAAAAGTCTCTTTTACCAGTGCATTTCCCTTCTCCTCCTCCGCCCCGATATTGACGATTGCCACCCTTGGGTTTGGAATGCCCATGACACTCTCCATATACACAGACCCCATCTTTGCAAACTGCACCAGATGAGAGGGACGGGCATCCACATTCGCGCCGCAGTCGATCAAAAGGGAACATCCCTTCTCTGTCGGAATCAGCGGCGCAAGCGGCGCGCGTTCAATGCCTTTGATTCGTCCCACGATCAGTTGTCCGCCCACAAGCACTGCACCAGAACTGCCTGCCGAGACAAACGCGTCGCAAACTCCGCTCTTTACCAGATTCAGTGCCGTCACGATAGAAGAATCTTTCTTTTTCCGAATCGCCATCACAGGAGGTTCTGCTGTATCAATCACCTCCGCAGCGTTGACGATTTCGATCTGCTCTTTATGGTATGTATACTGTACCAGCTCCTTCTTGATCGCTTCCTGTCTGCCGGTCAGATATACCTTTATTTTGTTATTTTCGTTGACTGCCTCCACAACACCCTTTACGATTTCGATCGGGGCGTTATCGCCACCCATGGCGTCCACTGCTACCTTGGTCATTTCATCCATTGCCATAATCCTCCATATTATATAAATATACTAGACCTCCTGCCAAAAATCAAGGAAAAAAAATAAGGACGGCCGAGTCCTGATCTACTCTTCCATCCTTATCTCATTAATCTACTGCTATGATCTCTTTTTTGTTGTAAGAGCCGCAAGCCTTGCATACTCTATGAGGCATCATCAAAGCGCCGCACTTGCTGCACTTTACTAATGTAGGTGCGCTCATTTTCCAGTTTGCTCTTCTCTTATCTCTTCTTCCCTTAGAAGATTTATTTTTTGGACATATAGACATCGTTACACCTCCTTATTCGCATCAAACAAATCCTTAATTGCTGCCATTCTAGGGTCCGGCACGAAATCATCACAGCCGCACTCCCCATCATTCAGGTTCTTGCCGCAGCTTTTACAGATTCCTTTGCAGTCTTCCCTGCACAAAACCTTCATTGGCCAATTCAATAGCAATTCATTTTTGATCAATTCATCTACATTTAAGTGATACCCTTCCATCAGCTCCGATGCAGCTTCTTCCTCTGCGTCCTCCCCTGTATAATCCGGCGAGATGACAACTGTATCAAAGGATAAATCAAATGTATAATCAACATCTTGCAGACATCTGTCACAGGCAAGCGCAAACGTGAGCTTTGCAGTTCCCTGAACCAATGCTTTTGACTGCCCTATATTCGAAAGCCTCAGTGCAACAGGACTACTCTCCTTGATTGAAAAAGTTCCTGACTGACTGGTAAACGTATCTGCATCATAAGATACTGTCTGTTCCTGCACTTGTCCTTCATTTGTAAATACATCTGTCAAATTCACTAACATTGTAGACTCCCATATGATAGAAACTTACCTCTATCCACACATTCATTTATTATACAGAACCATTTCATGTTTGTCAACAGTATTTTCCAGAAGATTATCAAAACAAGTCCAGCGCTTAGGCTGACGACTTTTTATTTGGAAGAAATACCGCGGCGACCCCTGCGGACAAAAGACAGCCCACAGCACCGATGCCAAACACAAGCTGCGGCGAAACCTCCCACACCCAACCAATCACCACAGGCATGATAATCCCGACAGCGCTGCTGAAGGACTCGACAATGCCCAGAATGATTGTTCCGTTGTGGTCGTCAAAAACATCATAAAAATAAGCAAAGGATACTGACGCAAACACATCTTTCACCATCGAGAGGATAATGCCAAACACAAAAAGAGGCACATTCTGCGACAGCAGAAAAATCATTGCCGGCAGTGCATCAAAACCAATATCAAAGACATAGAACCACTTCCTGCCCTTCAAGTCCCCCATATGGCTGACAAAGAGCGCCCCGACCGCATTAAACAGTGTCATAAACGAAAAGATCGACATCACATTTGACACCGATATGCCGATTGTCAAAGCATACAGCGGCAGATACTCCATCGCAACACCATAGATATTGGCAAAAAACTTTACAATCATGTAAGACCAGAACTTTTTATCACCCGCAATCCTGCGAAAAACACTCCACGATACCCGTTCTTCTGCCTCCTCCTCGGCATCGCTGTCTGTTTTCTGTCCGTCCTTGCCAGCACCACACTCCCATCGCACTATCAGCAACATGACCAGCGGCAGTACATACAGCAGCCCTGCCGCCGCATACATTCCGCTGACACCGGCGCGCTTTACGAACAATCCGCCCAGAAACAGCCCCAGAGAAATTCCTCCATACAAGAATAAATCCCGGACAGCAAAGTATTTTCCCCGGTGCTCGTCCTCAATCTCATAGTTGATATCATTTCCAAGCGAATAGTTAAATCCTGTGCGCGCACAGGCAAGCACCACCAGAACTGCAATCAGCAGATACGTCTGGTTCACGCCAAAAGCCATACAGCCCGTTACAATGGCGGCAATCATTGCAACCGCTGCCACCCGATAGGCATTATACTTTACAGACAAGATACTGACCAGCCCCGGCACGACTACGCAGCAGGCATTGATCAGCGCGAGCAGATAGCCATAATAGCGCGCCGGCTGCCCCTTCTCTTCCAAGAGCACTGGCAGCATATTCTGCACTGGACCGTCCACCATAAAAAAGAGCATGTATAACAGGTAGATTTTTACATATTTTTTTCTGAACATTCCTTTGTAGGATTGAAGTATAGATTTCATCTTTTATCGTACTCCTTTTGTGTCTTATTACTTCCTTACGATACATGTTGCAAAACAATCGTCTTGTTGCAAATGCGCTGCAAAGCTTCCTTATGTGAAGTTACAATCAGTATACTGCTGCTCTCTTCGATATACTTTTTAATGCTCTTTATCACAAGTTCCTCTGTGTCGGCGTCCAGACCATTTGTAGCCTCATCCATAATCAAAATCTTTGGTCTGCGAATCAGTATTCTTGCCAGCGCCAGCCGCTGTTTTTGACCTCCTGACAAATTTTTTCCCGCCTCTGTAATGAGGTATCCAAGACCTCTTTCGATAGCCAGTTCCTTTAGTTGAACACGCTCCAAGACCGTCATAATCTCGTCGTCGGAATAGTCTTCCCCAAGCACAATATTTTCACGCAGCGTCCCTTCCAGAATAACCGGCTCCTGAAATAATATTTTAACTACTTCAAACAGACTCTCCTCCCGTATCCTGTCAACCGCTTTTCTGTTAATGCAGATCGCACCATCCTGTATGGGATAAAAACCACAAATCAGCCTCAAAAGTGTTGTCTTTCCAGTGCCGCTGTCCCCCTTGACAAAAATACAATCCCCTGCCTGATATGTCTCATGAATATCCTGCAAAATCGTCTTGTCCGCCCATGCAAATCTGTTGATATCAATTGATAAATCAATCGTTCCTTCTATATCTAATGACGTTTTTCCTTCATTTTCATCCGTAAAAAGATAGTCATAAATACGCTCCGCAGAGCCAAGCGCCTTCTGCCTGCCTCGATAAAAATCAGCAAGATTGCGCAGCGGTTCGATCATTTCCTGTGAATAGGTATAAAATAATATAATTGTTCCAACTGTAATCTCCCCATGATAGAGAAAGATTCCCCCCATAAGTACCATCAATAACGGAAACAGCGCACAAATAACACTGATCGCCGCAGTAGAACAAGTATCAATATGGATTACTTTTTTCACTGCCTTAAAATAGCGCTCCCACACATGATTCTCAAATTTCTGGTTAAAATATGCCTTCTCATTCAACGTTTTAATCTCCAGCACTGCTTTCGTATCCTCTGAGACATGCTGTGTCAAATCCGCTTCCTCCTGCGAAAATTCCTGATAGCGCTCCCTCGTCGTTTTATTAATCTGATTATTTACAAAAAAATAAGCTGTGCATATAATGATCGCAGCCAGTCCCATCACCATATTTTCGTAAAGCAAAACACCCGCTACTACAATCAATTTAAAAAGATTGAGTATCAGCATCAAAATACTGATTCCTGCATTCTGCGCAATCATAGAGCCATCTTCCATGACCGATGATACGATATCACCTGTTGTCCGTTTGTCAAAAAAAGCTGCTTTCCAAGTCAGCAGCCTGCGATACATCATTGTTCGCATCTGATTGATAACGGAATGCCGAAACACTTGCCATTCATTTGCCTGAATAATTTGTGCTATCAGAAACAATAACCCAATTAACACAATCCGAAGAAAAACCTGCAATACTTTCTCGAAACTCTCTCTTCCTGTCACCAGATCGACAAATCCCTGTATCTGAAAGAGCATATAAAGATTTAATCCATCTGCCAGAATACATAACAGCAGAAGCCTGATCTGCTTCTGACGCATATTCTCAAACAACTTTACAAGCTGTTTATATTTAACCCGTGACTGTGTTTTCATTTTCATCATCTCCTCATTCTTCTATGGGCACTTTCATGTCTGTCATTTGTCTCTTAATATAACACTTTTCGACAAAATTTTACCATGTCAAAACCAGAAAAAATTTTTTTCCAATTTTGACATGGTGAATGATAAATTTCTATGGTATGATGAATAATTAATGTATTTCAGGTGGTATTTCTAATGAAACGCCAAAAGAAATTGATCAAAAAAGTATTGTTTTTATAACGACACATGTAATTTTAACCATAAATCCACGGTACAGCCGATCTAGTGAAAACGAACAGTCTTCTGGAA
>VSNR01000084.1 GCA_009774345.1 Lachnospiraceae bacterium
CTATAAGAGTATTATACATATATTTCCAATATTAGCAACTATAGGCAATAAACAATCACTTTATATATATTCTCTGCAAAGAGGTCTTTTAACTGCTTAAAATCTGTCCATTCCAGCTCTCTTTTCAATCTGTCGTTTTCCGCCAGCACTTGCTTCTGTACTGCCACTTCACCCCCCTGTAGCATTTTCACACCCAGTTTGTTTTCTATGAGCGCATACAGCTCCTGCGCCGAGATTGTAAAACTCCCGACAGCATTGTATACGGACTGCCTTCCTGCATCCATTACCCTCTTTACCGCATCCGCCAAATCCGACACATGCAACGGCTGTAAAAGCTGCTCCTGTGCCATTCTCTGATCTGATACGCCCAATACCGTATCAAACGCCTCACTCAGGAAATCACTTCCACCCTCGGATACCTTCTCGCAAAATAGATCTGAGACGCGAAGCACTACCGTATCTATCCCACTTTGATAGCCATACAGCTCCAACATGCGCTCTTCCTGCGCATACAGAATCCCTTTCTCAGACGCGGGGCAGAGAAGGGCCTTCTCATCCAGGCTTTTTTCTTCCGTATTTCCGTATACTTCTGTGGAGGAAAGCAGGAGCATTTTTACTTTTGTCCTCTCGTTTTCCATGCATGATAACGCCCTAAGAACCGAAGACAACAAGGTCATCTCTGCCACATTCTCCTCAAAGTGCCCCGACAATGCACTGTCCATCAACTTTCCTCCCGCAAAGAGGACCCAATCGGGTGCAATTGACCGAAGCACTCTCTGTATGGCATCTCCTTTGGGTGTCACCTGATAAAACCGATACTGAAACACAGTTTTTATTTTTCTCTTATATGAGCTGTCTGAAATAACATACATGTCATTTCCTTCTTTTATCATCCGCTCAATCAACGCCTCAGACAGCGGATTTTGCCCCCCAATATAAACTACTTTCACATTCTTCTCCTCCTGTGCCCGCCCGACAGCTCAAGCTGCCGCCGCGGTTTGTAAGGTTTACATAATTCTTAACGTATTATACAGGGAACGATTCCAGAAATAAAGAGCCTAACACAAACTTCTCCGTGACACTTTTTAGCAGAATTGTAAATATCATGCAAATCAAAAAAGAGCTGTTCCAGCTCTTTTTTGATTTGGCGTACACGCGGATCACGGATTCCCTGATTTCTTCTCCGCCACCAGCTTCTCATGATAAAAATAATTGATATAGTTTACAGACTGCTGCGCACAGTATGTATCAATCGCCTGTGCCAGACTCTGCCAGTACGCCATATTCCCCTCTGTATAAATCTCATGATACAGCTCTGCGTACTGAGGATAATGCGTCCTGACATACTCAAGAATGCGGGGTTTGTAGCTTCCCCTCAAGTTTAGATTCTCAAACCAGTATTCATCGACATATGCTTTGCTGGTTTCAATAATCTCGCGAAAATCCGTGATTCCCGGAAACATTGGCGACATAAACAGGATGGTATAGATTCCATTTTCATGCAGTACTTTCAACGCATTCAGCCGTTCCGTGATTGTGCTGGCATTGTCCATATCTTTTCGAAACTGCTCGTCCATCGTATTGACGGACATCGACACTTTGAGCTTTTTGCACTTTTTTAATAAATCGACATCCCGCAGAATCAGCTTTGACTTCGTTGCAATACTCAGTTCACAGTCGATGGACAGCAGCTGCTCTATAATCTTTCTCGTGCTTTCATACTTTTCCTCATACGGATTATAGCAGTCTGTCACCGACGACAGAAATACACTTTTGCCTTGCAGTCTCTTTTTGCTGATTGCCTTGTCACACTGCTTGATGTCAATAAACTGCCCCCACTCCTCACTGTGGTTTGTGAAGCGCTTCATAAAACAGGCATAGCAGTACTTACAGCCATGCGGACAGCCCACATAGGGATTAATCACATAGTCACTCGCAGGCAGGTTTGATTTTGTCAGCAGGTCTTTTACCTGGATTGTTTGTTCTTTGATTTTCATTTGTTGCTTCACACCACCACCTCCCGGATGATTCCATTCGACAATTCTTCTTCCGCATAAAAATAATTATAAAGACACGTCTCAAAAATAACACAATGTAGTCTTCTTTTAAATAGTTCTTTGGGTCTGCACAAACCTTCTGTATTAAAATAGCGCATTCGTATACACCTCCATAACCTGTTTCCTATTACCATTTTAACAGTGCATACAGGAGATGTAAATATATTTAACACACACTCAAACAACTGAAAAAAATAAAAGTTGTCAATATAATGCAGAGCGAGTATAATAAGACGAATGTACATAAAAGACAAAATAACAACAACCACTTTGAGGGAGGAATTTATAATGAAACAAAAGAAAACTCATAAAATAAGCAAACGCATCCTGCTTGTAACCGTCAGCATTGCAGCAGTCTTTTTTCTGGTCATCATGCCAATACTGACGATACTGGTCTATGAAGACAATTTTGGCGAACGCTTTGAGACGGCGGACTGGATGGCTTACTCTGTCAGTGACTTTGAAGGCTTACAGGTGGAGGAATGCAGCTTCCCTTCCAATGAAAACCAGCTCCTTGCAGGATATTGTTATTCCAAAGCTGCGCCCGACGGCACCCAGCCGCCAAAAGGCGTCGTTGTGATCGCACATGGACTTGGCGGCGGCGGACAGAATACCTACATGGACCTTGCCGACTATTTCACCTCAAACGGCTATCTCGTCTTTGCCTATGATGTCACCGGAAATGATAAGAGCGAGGGCAGTTCTGTCAAAGGACTGCCGCAGGGTGTGATTGATCTGGACTATGCCCTGCGCTATGTCAGACAGAGTGATGTTTATGCAGGCTTACCCATCGTATTGTTTGGACATAGCTGGGGCGGTTACTCCGTTGGCAATGTGCTCAACTGCCAGCCCGATGTGAAAGCAGCGGTTCTCGCCGCCGGATTTGACCGCTCCACGGAGTTATTCGAGCAGCAGGGCGCGTCTATGGTTGGTTCTGCCATCAAGCCATTTATGCCCTATGTCGCGCTGTACGAACGCATCAAATTCGGAAAATATGCGGCTTACAGCGCCATAGATGGCTTTGCCAACACCGATGCAAAAATCATGATCCTTCACAGCAAAGATGACACGATGGTTCTGCCAGAAAACGGATATGACAAGTTTTATATCCAATACGGCAAGGACGCGCGCTTTCAGTTCATTGAATACGAAAACAGGGGGCACGGATACCTCTATTACACCGAAGACGCCAAAAAATATAAGGATCAGCTCAATAAAGACTATGAAGCCTATGCGGCAGAAAATGGCGCCGCAGACAGCGACGCCCTGAAAGCCGACTATATGATCAAACATCTCGACAAACAAAAATGCTATGAATTGGATGAGGATTTGATGCAGCAGATCCTCCACTTCTATGATTCCTGCTGCGGGTATGAATCCAGCAGATACAATCTCGCGCCATGCGCAGGCACCGTATCCACAAGCACGCCCTCGAAAACAAGCTTCTCCCCGCTCCAAAGCTCTGCGGCGCCATGCACTGCTTCTATCCCTGCCTGTCCCGCAAACTGCTCCACCTCACTCAGACAGCACGAGAGTATCTGATCGGTCTCCTGAAAATTAAACATCGCCAGATACTTCTCTCCTGTTGTGTCATTCAGACAGCTCCAGACTGCATACGCCTCATTTTTCTCAAACTGTCTGCCGACATATTCATTCGAGACGAGCTTTAAGATTTCTTTTCTGGTCAGCAGATCCAAAGTCCATGTGTCCAGTTTGGTCAGCTCTGCCCCGACCATGAGCGGCGACCCAAAGACACACCACAGTGTGATCATCGTGCGCTGCTCCTCCTTGGTAAAATTCGTTTCCCACTCTCTGCCAAACCCTTTGCCAAGACTGCCAACCGGCAGCATATCACAATCTGGATAACATCCCGGTGCCACATGATTCTGCCACAGCTCACACCGGTCAAACATGTTTCTAAGCAACGCCCACCGGTCCCAGAAATCATCTGTGATGCGCCACATGTTGGCATATTTTTCATAGTGCCACGCCTTGTCGATCAATGCCGGCCCCGGCGAGAGCGACAGCACAATGCTGCGCCCGCACTTTTCTATCGCGCGGTGCAGCATTTCAACCTCATGCGCTGCCGAGTATGGATTGTGCGGATAGAGATTTGTATTGCAGATATCATCACACTTGATATAATCAACGCCCCACTGCGCATACAGGCTGATGATCGAATCATAATATTCCTGCGCGCCAGCCGCATCTTTGCGCACGCCGTACATGTCGGGATTCCACCCGCAGATAGAAGACGGGTCTGCGATCTCATTGGCAGTGACCTTGGTTCCCAGCACTGGCAAGTGCCTGTGCGCTGCGATCCTTGGAATCCCCCGCATGATGTGAATCCCAAACTTTAATCCAAGATGATGTATATATTCTGCCAGCGGCGCAAACCCTTTCCCACCTGCGGCAGAGGGAAACTTGTTCTCTGCCGGAAGCAGTCTGCCGTACTCGTCGATTGCCTCATCGCCAAACGGGATATATTGATATTTGTCCCGCATCGTCCCGGAATCCCTTGCATACCACTCAATATCCACGACAATGTACTCCCAGCCGGCATCCTTCAAATGCGCTGCCATATAGTCTGCATTTGCCTTCACCTGCGCCTCGTTGACCGTTGTGTCGTAATAGTCATAACTGTTCCACCCCATCGGTGCTTTGTCCATCTGAAATTTCATAAAATATCCCCTCTCTCATACCATACGGTACTCCATCATCTCATACACAAGTCTTGATCCCTCTGCAATCTCAGGCGGCAGCAGGGCGCGCGCCACACACTTTAGCTCTTCTGAGGTGTCCTCCTCCTTTTTCAGATAGGCGTAGTCTCCCTCAAGACTATTTACTTTGTAATAAATCTTGTCTAACAACATTGAAGCTTCTTCCATCCTTTCTATATTCAATTTTCTATATTCAATCTGCTCCCAGTATAACACTTTTTTAGACCTTTTTTCCACTACTTTTCAACATGAACACATTTTTAACAAAAACAATGACTGTTTTATAATTTTTTTGTTAATTTTATACATTTCTCATTGCTTTCATCACCTTTTTGAGCTATATTGATTATATAGAAGAAATTCACGTCGGGAGGCGGAAAATTTGATAGCAAAAAAAAATAATTTTAAAAGTGATTATAAGAATGATGTACTAAAAGAAATGAATAGTGAAGGTATATACGAACCGCCAAAAACGCTGTCTTTTATATCACCTTCCAAGATAGACCATATCCCACAGGAAGAGTACGACCAGCTGGTAGAACCCTATCGGGAAGCCATGACGAGGCTCGAGGTCCGCATGAACGGGCTGAATGAGGATTATCGGAAAAAATACAGGGATTATCCGATTCACAACATACAGGCACGCATCAAGAGCAGAAAGAGCATCGAGAAAAAACTTGACAACAAAAGTCTCCCTGTCACAGCCTACACTGCCAAGGACAACTTGACGGATATCGCTGGAATCCGTGTCATCTGCTATTTTGTGGAAGATATTTTCAGCATTCTCTCACTGGTAAAAGCACAGACGGATTTGCTGATCTTAAAGGAAAGCGACTATATCCACTACCCGAAAGAGAGTGGATACAAGAGCTATCATATGGTGCTTGGCATTCCTGTATATCGTATCGAGGGGATGCAGTACTATCCTGTAGAAATACAATTTCGCACGCTTGCCATGGATTTATGGGCAAGCATGGAGCACCGCATCTGCTACAAAGGGGAGACGCCAGATGAGACGACAGATGCTTTCCGGCTTTACTCAGGAGAACTCTCTGAGATGGAACGCCGCATGAAGCATCTGCTCGACGAGATCCGGCGGGATAACCCACAAGAGCCCATGCAGTGACCCTTCACCATTATGCCAGACTTTTGATCTCAATCGTGATACTACAGTCTGCGATGAACTGATAATTCGCTTCCAATCCATAGGAAATATGTATTTTGATACAATCCTCGCTCTCTGTCACGCAGACTTCCCGGGTATCCATCGCGATCAGAATATTTCCGAACGGGGTAAAATAATCTGTCATGGTTTTTTTCCCCTCGGAAAACACCATCTGCACATTCACAGGTCCCTTTTTCCAGAGGCAGAACTCCTTGTCCCGAAGCTTTATCATATTCGATACCGGCTCCGGCACTTCCTCCATATTCTCCTCATACAAGATATAATGCGCATTGTTTCGATAATAGTACTCTCCGGGACAGATTGTCTCGATCTGGTCAAGCTCCTCATCAGAAGCCGCCTGACTGACTTCACTGTCCACAAACTGAAGACCGCGCACAGATACCAGTACTTCCTTTGTCATAGATGTCTCCTTTTTATTTAAAATATTCCAGCAATGCAAACTTATACTGGAGCTCCACTGCGGGTTCACCCTCTTTGTCCTGACCGCCATAGAAATAAGCTTCCATAAATTCTGCCGCATCCTCCTGTGAAAGCTCTTCTCCATTCTCATCCAGGATACAATTCAGCCCCGAATTGATATAGATCTCCGGCGAAAGCGCCCCAACCCACAGGATCACGCCAAGTGCTGCCAATGCTTTTCTCATCCATTTCATATGTCCATACCCTCCTATAACACTGCCTTATATTCGTAAGTATGGACATAAATATTGGGTTTATACACCTTTTCTGCGATCATTTTTCTCGAGCTGAAGCTGCTCGATAATAGCTTCCTCCTGATTGTTGATGTGCTTGCGCACGATCTCCGCCGCTGTCTCCTTATCTTTTTTCAGAATACACTGGTACATTTCCAGATGTTCCTGCCGCAGCATCTCATGGGAGGAGGCATCCTTGAGATATTCAAAGCGGTATCTGTACATTTGTTCGGATAAATTACTCACCAGC
Source organism: Lachnospiraceae bacterium (assembly GCA_009774345.1). Classification (GTDB taxonomy): domain Bacteria; phylum Bacillota; class Clostridia; order Lachnospirales; family Lachnospiraceae; genus COE1. The sequence goes on from VSNR01000084.1 coordinate 6,906, forward strand.
TGTATGAGTCTGGCATTGCCCGTGGACAGCACGATCTGATCGTGAAACGCCACATCCGCCTCCGCAAGCATCCGTGTATCCTTCGTCTTGACTGCATCTGAAAAATGCTCACACGCCTGATAGAGTGCATCCAGTTCCTCCTGTGCCATGCGCTCACAGGCAAGCTCGATCGCGAGCACATCCAGCGCGCGCCGAACCTCCATCACATCCTTGAGATTCTTTAATGTAATCTGCGCTACCTCCGCGCCGCGCCGCGGTATCATGATCACAAGTCCCTCAAGTTCCAGTTTCCTGATCGCCTCCCGTATCGGTGTCCGGCTCACACCGAGCTTATTTGCCAGATGAATCTCCATCAGCCGTTCTCCGGGTTTGAGCTTTCCTGTAAGTATTTCCTGCCGTAACGTATTGAATACCACATCTCTGAGCGGTAAATATTCGTCATCATTCATCATACTCATATCTGCCCTCCAATCACGAAGCCTGATTATAAAAGCCTGTAACATTTACCTGTGCTTCGATTCCCTTTGTCTTTAGTGTCTGGTCAATGTACACTCCCGCCGCGCGCGCTGCCCCCTCTTCCAGAAAAACACCAAAAATACTCGGGCCGCTGCCGCTCATCAGCGCATTCATCGCGCCGTTGCCGCACATCATTTTTTTGATGTCGGTGATGATCGGATAGGTGCGCTCTGTCACGGTCTCCATCACATTCTCCATATGCTGTGTGATACGCTTCAAATCGCCTTGTCCCAGCGCTTCAACCATGCCGTCAATGTCAGGATGCCGTTCAAGCGCATCAGCGTGAAGATGCTCATAGACCCATTTGGTCGGCACCATGATCGGCGGCTTTACGATCAGAAGCGATGCCGGCGGCGGCGGCGGAAGCGGCGTGAGCTTCTCCCCGATTCCCTCCGCCAGCGCAGTGCCTCCCAATATACAAAATGGTATGTCCGCGCCAAGCACAAGCGCCTGCTGCATCAGCTCTTCTCTGGTAAGCCCAAGCTCGTACAGCTCATTCATGGCAATCATTGTAACTGCCGCGTCTGTACTTCCCCCTGCCATTCCTGCCGCCACTGGAATATTTTTTCTGAGCTTGATCTCCACCCCCTGCTGTATCCCGTACTGCTGCTGCATCAGCTTTGCCGCCTGAAATACCAGATTGTTCTCCAAATCTCCCAGATAATCTCTGCTGTTGACGCAAAGAAGGATATCCGGGTCCGTTCTCTTCTTAAAATCCAGCTCATCATAGAGGTCCACCGTCTGCATGACCATCTTCACTTCATGATACCCATTTTCAAGACGCCGGCACACATCGAGCGCCAGATTGATCTTGGCTCTAGCCTTGTAACTTTGTTTCTCCATTGAATTCCCCTTTTAACTGCCTTTGTATTTTTTCTCGTACAATTTTCTTCATTATATAGGAAAATACGAAGTTCGTCAACACTTTAACAAAATAAGGCGAAAGCCGCAGAGAATAAGATATTGTTGTATCTTTCTCTTGATTCATTGTGAATTGTTCCATATAATATACCTAATGGATAAAAAGCACATACCATCCCCAGAAAGGAGCTGCATACTATGCCGCCAGCATTACAGCCACAACCGGAAATCATTACCTTAGAACAATATAAAGCCCTTCCAGAAAACAGAAGGGCAGAAGTCTTTGAGGGTGTGCTCTATGATATGGCAAGTCCATCACAGATACACCAGACGCTATCTATGGAATTGTCCAATATCCTCTACAACTATATCAAAAGCAAAAACGGAGTGTGTCAGGTGTTTACCGCACCCTTTGATGTAAAACTGTCTGATACGCCGCTCACCATTGTTCAGCCTGACATTATGGTGATCTGTGACAAGGAGAAGCTCGATGGACAGAGATGCAATGGTGCGCCTGATTTCATCATTGAGATCGTTTCCCCCGGAAATCCTTCTGATGATTACATTCGCAAGCTATACTATTATAAAAATTCTGGCGTGCGTGAGTACTGGATTGTAGACCCCCGCCGCCAGAAAGTAATCGTCTACTACCTGAATCAGACAGATTTTGAAATGGAAACGTACACCTTTCAGGACAATATAAAGGTCAATCTCTATGATGATCTGTATATTGATTTCTCAAAACTGGATTTAGGAGATTTTTGACAAAACCGCCCGAACTGCCCCTGTCCCGGCGATCATCTGCTGAAAATCGTCGCACACGTTTTTTGCCATGCCGACCTCATACAAATCCACACCAAAAATAGCCTTATTTTGCAGGATTGGACGAATCTGTGCCTCCACGTCTGCCGTCTCCCCCAGACGGATTCCCGCCACATGCGGGCGAAGCGTCTCCAACATCGGATCCGGGCTGAGCGCAAAAGAAGCACCCGTATCATCCACCGCCATCAGATACCGAAGCCACCCCGCAAATACCAGCGGAATCATCTTTAAATCCGATACCTGATGCTGCGCGGATGCATGGTATGCCTTGATCGTCTCCCCAAACCGGATTGCCAGCTTCTGCGAGGTATCCGTCGCAATCCTTTGCGGGGTATCTGGCATAAACGGATTGGGAATGCGGACATTTAATACCGTGTCCAGAAACGCTCTTGGATTCAGGATGACAGGATCGGTCACGACAGGCAGTCCCTCCTCATAGCCTATCTTCTCAACAAGCTTTCTAAGCGCTGTATCCTGCATTTCCTCAGAAATTTTCTGATATCCAAGCAGACAGCCGAAAATGGCAAGCGTCGTGTGGAGTGGATTCAGACAAGTGCAGACCTTCATCTTTTCCACCTTGTCTACCGTCTCCCGCTCCGTAAAGATCAGACCGCCCTTATCCAGTGCCTGCCGCCCATTGGGAAATGCATCCTCTATCACCAGATACTCACACTCCTCCGCATTGACAAACGGTGCCACATACGTGTTTTTCGCAGTAATGACAGGTTCTAATCCGGCAATCCCGTCTTTTTTTAACATCTCCTCCACAGATGCATCTGGTCTGGGCGTAATTTTATCAATCATTGTCCACGGAAAGGCTACTTTGTCCTTTGACTGGACATATTCCCAAAAACCCTCCTCCACCAGATGATGCTGCGTCCACTGTCTGGCAAAGGCATACACCGCATCGCGCAGTTTATCACCATTATGCGAACAATTGTCCATACTCACCAAGGCTATTGGCTTTTTTCCAGACTGATAGCGCGCATACAACAGCGCTGTCACTTTGCCAATAGAACTTACCGCCGCCTGTGGTCCTGCCTCAAAATCCGCCGCCACAGATGGAAGCACCGCCCCCCTGCCATCCACAAGGCTGTACCCTTTTTCTGTGATTGTAAAAGACACCATTTGCAGAGAATCTTTTGCAAAAATCTCTTTTAACCGCTCAAATGAAGCCATGTGTTCCGGTCCCTGTCCCAGCGCCAGTGCCTCCACAATGCTGCCAACAACAGTCTTCTCGACGCTGCCGTCCGCCTTGAGCGTCACCAGAATGCTTAGATGATCATGCGGGGTGTACACCTTTTCGATAATCTCATGATCAAATCCCTCCACGACGACAAGCCCCCTGTCCAGCACGCCGTCATTCAACAGGCGCTGCACCACATTTGCCTGAAAAGCACGAAACAGATTGCCAGCCCCGAAATGCACCCAAAACGGATTTTCCATTGTAGCTGCTGTCACTTTCTCACGATCAAAACAAGGAAGCTGATACCCCTGTTCCTCCCATGCCAAACGGTCTTTGATTCCTGTGTTATCTAATGTCATCATCGTCTCTTTGCCCCTTTCTCAATCGCTTCCCACAAGCCATTTAGATATGCTGCGCCAAGCGCCCTGTCATAGAGCCCATATCCCGGCATTGCCACCTCATCCCAGATCATGCGCCCGTGATCAGGACGTATGGGACCGTCAAACCCGGTCTCATACAATGCCCTCATGATCTCATACATATCAAAGCTTCCGTCTGATGACAAATGCGCTGCCTCCTCAAAGTTTGAAGGAGAGATAAATTTCAGGTTTCGCACATGTGCAAAGTGAATCCTTCCTTTCAGGGAGCGAATCATATCGGGAAGATCATTTTCCAGATTGGTGCCATAAGAGCCGGAACAGAATGTCACTCCGTTATGCGGGTTGTCTACCATCTGCATCATGCGAAGGATATTTTTCTTGTTAATGATAATGCGCGGCAGTCCAAACACAGACCAAGCCGGATCGTCAGGGTGGATTGCCATGTTGATCTCATACTGATCGCAGACAGGCATGATCTGCTCCAAAAAATACTTGAGATTCGCAAACAGCTTCTCATCGTCCACATCCCGGTACTGCATAAACAATTCTTTGACATGTACCATTCTCTCTGGCTCCCAGCCCGGCATCACAGTGCCGTTCGTATCCCCTGCAATCGACGCAAACATCTTCTCCGGGTCCAGCGCATCGACCGCCTCCTGTGTGTAGGCAAGTACTGTGGAACCATCCGCGCGCACCCTCGCAAGCTCCGTTCTCGTCCAGTCAAACACAGGCATAAAATTATAACATACGAGATGAATATCTTCTTTTCCCAGATTCTCAAGCGTCTGAATATAGTTGGCGATATACTGCTCCCGTTCGGGCGCGCCTGTCTTGATCGCTTCGTGTACGTTCACGCTCTCGATTCCCGCAATGTGCAGCCCCGACGCCTGCACTTCCTCCTTCAACGCGCGAATGCGCTCCCTGCTCCACACCTCGCCCGGCGCCGTGTCATACAGCGTCGTAATCACGCCCGTCACGCCCGGAATCTGGCGAATTTGTTTTAGTGTCACTGTGTCAAATTGACTGCCATACCATCTGAGTGTCATTTCCATTGTTTTATCCCCGCTTTCCATTTTGAACCATCCTTAACATATTATTGCTTTTATTATATAGCGTCTGCACTGTGATTGCCATTGAAGCACTTGTCCAAAGCATTGCAAAAATTGCGGTATTATGCTATTCTGTAATCATCACCTGAAAGGACGCTTCCCTATGAAAAAAAATCTACAGACCGCATTCCAGACCAGACAGTACATGCTGTCCAAAGACTATGAAATCTACTACTACTGCGACCGCACCCTGCCGCAGGTAGCGCTGCACACACACGATTTTTACGAATTTTATTTTTTCCTCGAGGGTATGGTTCATATCGAGATTGACCACACACGCTATCCGCTGTCCTTTGGAGATGTGATCTTTATTCCCCCTCAAATTCCACACCGCCCCATACTGCACAGCAAAGAACTTCCCTACCGGCGCTTTGTGCTATGGATTAGCAGCGCATATTTTAGCCAGATCCTGTCCCTCTCCCCAGATTACGGCTACCTGATACAGCACATGAACTCCCACAGCAGTTACATCCTCCACCACGACCGCTATACCTTTAACGCGCTCCAATCCCTCCTTCTGCGCCTGCTCGAGGAGCTTCATGCAGACCAGTTTGGCTCCCGGACGCAGGCAGCACTATGTATCCAGAATCTGCTGCTTCTGATAAATCGTGTGCTCTATGACCAGACGCATCCAAGAGCAAAGAGTACGGAGCTGTCTCTGTACCAAAATGTCCTGGACTTTATCGAAGAGCACATTGAGGAGGCGTTATCGCTTGACAGGCTCGCCGCAGTCTTTTATGTGAGCAAGTACCACATTGCCCATACCTTCCGCGAAAATCTGGGCATTTCCGTGCACCAGTACATCACCAAAAAAAGGCTTGCCCTCTGCCGGGAAGCGCTTTGTGACCATCAAAATATCTCAGAGACCATCGCTGCCTACGGCTTCGGGGACTACTCCAGTTTTTACCGCGCCTTCAAAAAAGAATACGGTTTCTCCCCAAAAGCGTTTCAGGACAGCCTGCCAAAATATAGATGAAAGTGAAGGTGACGCTATGGCTTCATGGATTATCCATTTAAGAGTCGCACAGCGGCTCTATCAGCAATTGCATATCAAAGAAAAAGAACCCTTTGTATTAGGAAATATTGCACCTGACAGCGGCATTCCCAATGAGGACGGCACGGGCTTTGTCCCAGATGCTGCGATCTCTCATTTCCGTTCACTGGACCAAAATGGAATTAAATGCATTCATGAAACAGATTTTATCCAACAATACTTCACGCCGGCACAGCGTCAGACCTATTCCGATTCAGAATATGCCTTCTTCCTCGGCTATCTGGCACACCTGCTCACAGATAAAATCTGGGCAAGGGACATTGTATACGCTGCCAAAGAAAAATACCCTGCACTCTTTGCGTCCGACCGCAGCCTGTTCTGGCAGACCATCAAACGAGACTGGTATGATTTAGACTTTATGTACCTCAAAACAAATCCAGACTTCGAAGCATTTTGCATTTATCGGGATACTCCCTCCATCCCGAATACATACTTGGATTTCTTTGCAGAAAATGCCTTTGAGGAACGCAGACACTTTATTCTGCACTTTTATGAAAATGGTGTCGCAAACATCATCGCGCGCGACACATATTTATCCCCAAAAGAACTGGACCATTTTGTCTTATCTGCCGCTGATGAAATCCAATTATTACTCCTTCCCTTCCAATAACAAGTCAAAATCCATGCCAATAGATTTTGGCTTATAAACTATATGCTTTCTCTTAGACTTAGCAATTAACACTACCAATTTTGCCTGTTTCGTTGTATAATGAATTAGATTGAGCAGCGCAGCTTTTTGCTCCATTCATCGCGCATTTCATACTTTGGATGCATGGGGCTGTGCAAAAACAAATTATATTTTTAAAAAGGAGACAATTTTACGATGGCACAGAATCCAGTTGTTACAATTGAAATGAAAAATGGCGACCTCATCAAGGCAGAGCTTTATCCTGAGATCGCACCGAATACAGTCAATAATTTTATCAGCCTGATCAACAAGGGCTACTACAACGGGCTGATTTTTCACCGGGTTATCAATGGCTTTATGATACAGGGCGGCTGTCCTGACGGCACCGGAATGGGCGGACCGGGATACTCGATTGCCGGAGAATTTGCACAGAACGGTTTTACAAACGAATTAAAGCACACGCCGGGCGTGCTCTCGATGGCAAGAAGCATGATGCCCGACTCCGCGGGCAGCCAGTTCTTCATCATGCACAAGACAAGCCCTCACTTGGACGGCGCTTATGCGGCGTTTGGGAAAGTGATTGAAGGGCTGGATATCGTGGACAAGATTGCGAACACAAACACCGATTATTCCGACAGACCGCTGGAAGATCAGGTGATGCAGACGGTTACCGTCGATACGTTCGGTGTGCAATATCCCGAACCGGAGCGATGCTAATGCATCGCTCTGAAACTCTACGGAGTTTCTCAGAAAAGTATTATCGAGTACTGTTCAATGATATGTGACTGCTTCATTGCCAACGCCGTCTGCTGTATCTCCTGATACCTTACCCGTTTCTTTTTCGTCCTGCTCCGCTTTGTCATTTTTATCCGCCTTGTTTTCAGCCTTTGTATCTGATATGTCTGTCTTGTTCGTTGCTTCTTCGATTGTCTGATTGGCATCTGCAAGCGTGTTCATCTGCGAGGCTGTCGCGCTCACTGCCTTCTGCTCTACTTGGGCAAGTTCCGCTTCTTTTGCCTCAATGTTGCCGCCTCCCTGCTTTATTTCTGCCTTCAAATCTTGTAGCGACGTTACCCTGTATCTGCACCTACTTATTAGTGCGGCAAAAAAATACTACTCGTCCCTTGACGGTCTGGATAGTCGGAACAGACGTAGAACGGGGATTGTTTTTCATAATTGGGTATGGTATAATTTTCCCCAGTACAGACCGATAAATCGGGATTTGCAGATGAATTTATAGAACTTTCCCTATTTTTCAAGGCTTTTAGAGCCTCATACAGTGAATTGCTATGTATTTTCCCTTGTTTTTGCCCTTATGGGCAGTTTACAAGGGAAAGTTTTTCTGAATGTATCTAATCGTTGCCTGCCACCTTATCCAACAGCCTTGCGGAAGTCCGCTTTGCCTCCCTTGTGGCATGGGCATACACATTCATGGTGGTACTCACGTCAGAGTGTCCCAAGAGTTCCTGCACGTCCTTCGGCGCTGCACCGTTTGACAGCAGGTTGCTTGTATAAGTATGGCGGAGCTGGTGGAAGTGAAATCCTTCAAATCCGTCCAGTTTCTTTGCCAGTGTCCGGCAGACGATACTCAATGTACTTGGCGTTTCAAGGCAGCCGTTCGGTCTTAAACATACAAATGAGATTTCGTTGTAATCCGCCGGAATGTCCTGCGTGTCCTCCAAGCTGTAATACTCATAGTAAACCCTGTTTTTATCTTGCACTTCCTTGTAGTAGTTGCGGTGGTACAGTTCCCCGTACTGCATCTGATTTTTAAGCTGTTCTTTCCTTGCTTTTTTCAGTATGGCGGTAAGCGTATCCCCAAAATCAACCGTCCGTACTTTCTTACGTTTTGTCGGTCCGATAATCGTCTTGTGTTTTGCACCGTCATAGCGGATACTCCGTTTTACCGTAAGATATTGTTCCTCAAGGTTGATGTCCTGCCAGGTCAGCCCGCATACTTCGCCAATCCTAAGACCTGTATAGTAGGATATCTGTATCGGCAGAACCGCAGAGACATTTTTCTTTTCAAGATAAGCGATAAGTTTTTCATAGTCATCATGGGAAATTGGCTGTGTGCCTGACTGTCCCATATCTTCCTCTGAAAACAAATCCACTTCCTCCGCTTTTCGTTTCAGCTTGATGTACTGCATTGGATTGAATGTAATCAGTTGCTTTGGGAATACCGTAAAACGGAACGACTGCTGTAAAACTACCGAGAAAGAGTGGATATAGTCTTTCCGTCGGGATATGTCCCTCCGAAAGTAAGCAGGTCAAGGAATGTCTATAAATGCTCCGCTGTGACGGTTTTTAATCTGCGGTCAGCAACAGGGTGTTTCTTAATACACCGTATCGCACCGAGATAATTTTCTACCGTACCATTGCTGAGTGTTCCGACTTTCAGTTCTTCCTCCGCCCAAATATCGAGCAACACCCCAAGCGTGATGTTGTCAGCTTTTGCAATGAATTTCTTTTCTTCGTAATCCTCCATTGCCTGCCGCAACAGCTTTTCCGTCTCGCTCTTGCTTTCCGTACCCGTAAACTCTTTCTGTACCAAGTTGCCGCTTGCGTCCTCCACATAGAAGCGGTAGTACCATTTCTTTCCTTTTTTTCTTACAGAACCTTTTGCCATAATCCGTTCTCTTTTCGCAAATGCAACTTCGGTTGCATTGGGGCAATCGGAACTGATGAAATGCTTTCTGCGTGTAAGTATATCATAACTCCGGTTGCCTGACTATACCGATTCGGATTCTTCCCCCGATACCATAGAAAGAAGATTTGCAAGCCTTACGGTGGCTGTTTCGGGATTTTTGGAATAGAGCCTCACAATATCGCCCATATCATTAAACATGTTTACAGTGTGGGTGATTTCCCGAAGGAACATAATCTCGTTATATTCCTTATTCGATTCAAACCCCATTGTCCGGGCGAGTGCGGCATTTTCCGCATTGTCCTTGAAATTCTTACAGGCAAACCGGAACGAATCCACGAATAATTCATATTCCCTTAACATCAGCAGCAGTAAATCCTTTGTAAAGTCCGACTCCACCTGTTCCATGTCAAAAGGCAGCTTTGAGAGAATGGAGGACATCACATCACGAATGAATAATTCCCTTTTATCCGTAATGTCCGTTTCGTATTCCTCTGTTTCCCCCTTCAGCCACTCCACTGACACATGAAGCGCTTCCGACAGACCTTCCAAGACCAGCTTCTTTGTGTTGTCGATTGTCCCTGCCTCATAGCGCACGATTGTGGAAGTGGCTACACCCATCTTCTCTGCGACATAAGGCTGGTTCAATCCCAACTCAATTCTCCGCTGTTTTGCCCTGCTGCCGATCAGCCTGCGCAATTCTTTATCTTTCATGTTGATACGCCTCCTGTTCTTTTGGAGGCGTTGCCTCCTTTGTCGGTATGTTCATACTATACCACACAAAAAAAATTTCAACTGATGTTTTGACGATGTTTCTAATGCAGCATAAAATGACTGTAAAATTTCAACTGACTTTATCCATTTTCAGTTGAAAGAAATTTTAGATAGTGCTTTTTAATATCATGGCGGCAATTTTTACAGGCATAATTCGAGCGTCACAGGGGAAATCCCTTTCTTTTTAAGCCCTCGGCGTTTGAGAGCGAAATACACCCCAAAAAACAGCAGATTATCAGCAGCAAAAGACGGTTAAAAGCAAAGACCGAGGGGCAAGATAGACTTTCGGTCTTTGCTGTACCTAAAACTTTTTGATGATAAATACAAAAGAATGTGCTATCATGGATTCATGGCACATGATTAAAAGAACTTGGCTTTTGGAGGAACATATCATGGAAGAAAGGCTTTCCACGGAAAAATCTCAAATATTACTTTTCGATTTAGATGGCACTTTGTTAAGAAATGATAAAACTATATCTGAATATACGCTGGAAATACTATCCAAATGTAGAGAATACGGGTATTTAATCGGTATTTCAACATCAAGGGGCGAACAAAATTGTTTGGGCTTTTTAAGAAAAATGAAGCCGGATATTCTTATTTCCAGTGGCGGAGCACTGGTACGAGTAAACGAAAAAATCATTTGTTCCTCTTCTTTTTCAGCAATAGAGACAAAAAACTTTATTGAGTCAGCAAGAAAAATATGCGGTATGGATTGTGAAATTACAGTTTACACATTAGAGGCGCATTACTGGAATTATAGAACCAATCCAAAAGAGCAGGATAAAAGCTGGGGAGACAGTATATATACGGACTTTACAGATTTTAAGTATGAAGCATTGAAAATATGTGTTGAGATATACCATCCTAATTTGGCACAGAAATTATGTAAACAATTTTCAGAATTAGACAGCCAGCGTTTTTCGGATGGCGATTGGTATAAGTTTACGAAAAGCGGGATCACTAAGGAAAAGGCAATATTAGCAGTATGTGAAGCGTGTCATGCAGATGTATCGGAAATAGTTGCTTTTGGAGATGATTATGCAGATATTGGTATGTTAAAGTTATGCGGCGTTGGTGTCGCAATGGATAATGCAGTACAAGAGGTCAAAGACATTGCTGATGATATCACACTTTCAAATGAGGAGGATGGCGTAGCCGCTTATTTAGAAAAATGGATAAAAAGAATTTAATAATGAATGGAAATGATAATACGGAAGGATGGTATATATGATTAGGGAAATTTTGAAGGACGATTTAGACGGTTTATTAAGATTATATATGCAGTTACACAATAATCCCATGCCGGAAAAGACCGTTGAACTATTACAGATTTGGGACAATATTTTTCAGGATAAAAATCATCATGTGATTGTCGCTGAAGAAAATGGGGAAATCGTATCTTCCCGCATCTGAAGCTGATGTGCTGAATATGGCATTATTTGGTATGACAGCTAAACAATGGCGGGATAAGAACCCGGATAAAAAAGGCAATATCAGGGATTATGCGAGTATAAATGAATTGATATGCCTGTCAAATATGGAAAATATCAATGCAGTCCTGATTGAAGATGGGCTGAACCAGAAAGAACGCTTAATAAAGCTTAACAAGATTGCCATACATCAAATGTTAATTTTGGAAGAACAGACTACAAAGATTTTGAAGTGATTTAATTCCCCCGAATTCGGGGGAATTAAAATTACCACAGTTCAAGACTGTCTTCCGCATCCACCCACATCTGTATGTTTCCTTCAAGGTACAATCTTGCATATTCAAATGGTTCATCTATTGCCAGAGCATTTAAGGCACATTCAGAGCAGGGAGTGGTTTTTAACCCTTCTTCTGCCTTGTTGCAGTCTATTCGTAAAAAGTAACCCGCATAGGTGTATATGTCAATGCTGTTATGGTAGATAT
>VSNR01000085.1 GCA_009774345.1 Lachnospiraceae bacterium
ATTTTCGTCTTTTTATACAAAATATTTGTTTGCTAATTCTTCGCAGTTTTTCCACAAGAAAGCCCGTTCATTGTTGTGGATATTGTGGATAAATCGGTGTATAACTTAATTTTACGCAGATATTTTCCTTTTTCTATGTGGATAAATTGTGAATGTATTAAAGAATAACTGTTATCGTATAGCACATTATTCTAATTTTTTTGTGCATATTTTTATTTACAATTTAAAGCATTCTTAAAATGCTTTTGAACAGGAGACGCTACAGACTGTGAAAGCTGTGTCAAACCAACAAAAAATCAAAAAAAGAAGGATAATCCCATTATCCTTCTCTCAAAATTTCCTAGAAAATTCTTCTCACTGTCAAAATATTACGATATGTTGCGCTGGACACGATGATTCCTGTTCTGGATGTGCTGGCATGCACAATCTGACCATTGCCGACGTAGAGCCCTACATGACCAGAGTAGCATACAATATCACCGGGCTGCGCATTTTCAAGCCCTCCAACATCATATCCCTTACTTCTCAGCGCAGATGACGAATGTGGCAGACTGACACCAAAATTAGAATACACACTCATCACAAAACCTGAGCAGTCTGTACCGTTTGTAAGGCTGGAACCTCCATATACATACGGATTTCCTACAAACTGTGTCGCATAGTTAATGACAGCTTTTCCCATCTCACTGCCTGCTGATGAAGCTGCGGTTGTTCTGGCCGCATCTATTGTGACTTGATTTGCCTCAGACTTCTGCTCCTGTGCCTCTGCCTGCCGCTGCGCTCTCGATGCCTCAGTCGCTGCCGCTGCTGCCCTTGCCTCCTCGCGCGCTCTTGCTTCCTTGGCAAGTCTTGCTTCCTCTTCTTCTCTGGATTCCGCATGTACAAAGTCCGTTCTAAGATTTACATAGTCTCTTGAAACGTAGCCGTCACCTTCCTCGATGGCAATCTTAACCCATCCATCCAGTTCTTCCACTACAACCAGCTCTTCTTCAATTGGCACAAGACCCAGCACTGAGGATTCCGTGCTCGCTTCCTGACGTACTTTGAGTGTCGTGGTATTGACAATTGCATAGGTTGTCCCAACCTCCTTGGCAAGTGCCTCTGCTTCCTCACCAACGACGCAATACTCACCCTTTACATAGCCTGTACAATTTCCTGATACAATCTTGTACCAGCCGTCTTTCTCTTCAATAAACTCACCAACGGACTTGTCATACAGCTTGCCGACAATCTCGCCTTCCTCACTCGGAAGACTTCTGACATTCACATAATTGGTCACTCTTGCGATGACAAGGCCCGAAAAATCCTGCGCATCTTCCTGCGTCTCGGTCTCTATTTCTGTCTCAGTCTCGTCTTCTGACTCCACTTCAACATCGTCATATGTATCCAATGCTGAAAATCCCGCACTGGTTTCAAAATCATCTTCTGTTGATGCTTCGGTGGTCTCCTCCTCTGAACTGCTTTCTGTCGTATGCTCTATATCAGTTGTCTCACGAACAGAAGATTCTGATTCAGACGACTCTGTATGGAAAGATTCCACTTCTGTAGTCTCCTGAATCCCTGGCTCCTGTTCGGAAATTTCTTCATCAGATCTTGTCTCATCAGTATCTTTTTCTTCTAAAACAGGCTCACTGCTATTTTCTCTCAGAGAAGTCTCTGTCTCAACTGCTTCCTGCTCTAGCGTTCCCCATCCAAAAGTTTCCCGCTCTGACTCATAAGTGCTGCTTGATTCCTCATCAAACTCACTGGTGTCGGATTCTATAAACTCCGTCTCTATCTCACTGATCGCCTCGCTCAGTTCCTGTACAAACTCTGTCGATACCTTTGCAGTTGCTTTTTTTGTATTTGACATCACAACACTGCTCGGTGCTTCTGTCAGCGCAACTTTTTCAGATGCCAGCACGATATTGGGCTGCAACCCTGAAGCACTCTCAAGATAGGCAATGTTCTGAACCACTTCCACCTGAAGATCCTGTATAGTACTGCTGTCATCCAATACAACTGCAACTCCCGCCGCAGGCACGTCTGACGAATGATTCAGCTTCGCTTCAAGTGTCGTCTGGTAGCCGGATAACGAAAGTGTTCCTACAAGGGCACATGCCGCTGCTTTTACGCTGTATCTGTTCATGTCCTAATCCTCCAATTGTGGTATATATGAATCAACTCTAAATATTTCATGATTATAGTAATTATTACAAATTTATTACACCCATGAAATAAATTATCACAATTTTTGGGATTTGTCAAGATATCTTTTGTATTTTACAGCATTACAATGACCTGTACAGTTATTGTTCACTCCGTGCCAGTAACGAGTAAAAATCCATGCAAAAATTGCAATACGTACTTCGTTCGTTATGCAAATGGATTTTTACTTTTCAAGCTGTACGTTTTTTCACGGAATGCGCAGTCCAGCGCATTCCTGCCTGTGAACAGTAACCCTGTACATCCTGTTTCTCAATGCAAGTTTAATTATTTTGTAATGATTTCATGATTCAAAAATTCCTGTACGGAATAAACGGCATTGGCGCCGTCCGCAACGGCTGTAATAATCTGGCGCATCGGCTTCTTCCTGATATCCCCGGCGGCAAAAATGCCCTTGCGCGATGTCGCACAGGTTTCGTCCGCGATAATATATCCTTTCTCGTCCATCTCCACCAAGTCATTTAACAGCGACGTATCCGGCACAATCCCGACAGCGATAAATACTCCTTCAACGTCCAGTGTATCTTTTCCACTGTTCTTTTTATTATGGATCTTGATGCCCTCCACCATCTCGCTGCCGAGAATTTCCTCGACTTCACTGTCCCAGATAATTTCCACATTATCTAGAGACAATAGCTTTCGCTGGAGACTTTCTGCCGCCCTGAGCTGGTTCCTCCTGTGGATGAGATACACCTTTTCACAAATGCCTGCAAGAAAGACTGCGTCCTCCACCGCAACATCCCCGCCGCCAACCACTGCGACCGTACTTTTTCTGTAAAAAGCCCCGTCACAGGTGGCGCAGTACGATACGCCCATCCCCGCAAGCTCCTTCTCTCCCGGCGCGCCAAGCTGGGAATGTGACGCTCCTGTTGCGATGATGATCGTCCTTGTCTGAAAATCTCCTTTGTCCGTATGGACGGTGTACATTGTCTGTCCGCCCGAGCAGTCCACTACCCCCTGCACATCTGCCGTGATAAATTGTACGCCAAGTGCATCCGCATGTTTTCGAAATGCCTCTGACAAATCACCGCCGCTCATTCCCGGAAATCCCAGATAGTTATCTACCTCATAGGTGCTCAGCACCTGCCCGCCGCTCACCGGGCTTCTGTCGAGAACTGCCGCCCGAAGTCCCGCACGCACTGCGTAGACTGCTGCGCCCATCCCTGCTGGTCCTGAACCAATTATCAACACATCATACATTTCAATTTCCATCATGTCCAACCTCCATCTAATGTTATAATCTGTCCTGTCAGATACTCATTGCCTGTACATAACTGCACCACAAGCGCCGCCACCTCCTCCGGGCGTCCAAGTCTGTCCGACGGAATCTCCTGCACCAGCATGTTCATCTCCTCCTCATCGAAACATTTGTTCATATCTGTATCAATGACACCACAGGCAACCGCATTTACCTGAATATTACTGGGTGCCAGTTCTTTTGCCAGTGCACGCGTGAATGCATTGATTCCGCCTTTTGATGCAGAATATGCCACCTCCATCGATGCGCCGACATTTCCCCACACAGACGAGATGTTGATGATTTTCCCACAATGCCGTCTCACCATCTGCGGCACTGCATACCGGCAGGTCAAAAAACATGCATTGAGGTTTGTATCCATCACCTCCCGCCACTGCTGGTACGTCATGTCTGTCAGAAGTCCTATATAAGAAATCCCGGCATTGTTTACCAGAATATCCAGATAAGGAATATCTTGGTACATCGCTATTACTTTCTCCTCATCGCTGATTGAAAATGCATAACAATAACATTTTATTCCATATTTTTTACAAAGTTCCTCTGCCAGACTGTCCAGCATCCCAATCTTTTCATGGCAAGTCAGATATAAGTCATATCCTGCCGCCGCAAGTGCTGTCGCGACTGCCCTTCCAATCCCCCTTGACGCTCCTGTAATGAGTGCTTTTTGCCCCTCTGATGCAGACATTTCTATCCTGATCCCCTCTCCTTAAAAATTCCTGATTCGTCAAAGAAAGCCGCAGAATGGAACCGCGGCTTCCTTTTAATCTTGTGCAACGACTTCTTTGTAAAACTCAGAATAGTCTTTTCTTTTTTGTTTTGTAAACTCTATCGCAGTACGCGGATGCTGGTTTAGAAGGCCTGTCATCATATATTGCAGGTCAAATCCCCATACCACGCCGTCCTCTTTGAGTTTGTTCATATATTTTTCAATAAAATGGATGACAAAATAGTTATTGTATTTAGGATTGTGAAGGAAACCCAGCAAAAGCTCCATCGGACAATTGCCTGCTCCCCTGCCCATGCCTGAGTAGGTGGCATCGAGCCAGTCCACACCGTCGCCAACTGCCTCAATCGTATTGGCGAATGCAAGCTGCTGGTTGTTGTGCGCATGGATGCCCAGCTTCTTGCCATACTTGCTTGCAAACTCCATATAGGTGTCCGCAATACGCGCAATCTGCTCTGGATACAGGGAGCCAAAGCTGTCAACAATATAGAGCACGTCCGCCGAAGTCTTTCCCAGTATGTCGAGTGCAACCTTGAGGTCACTCTCCTGTCCGTTCGAGATCGCCATAATATTGCAGCTCACCTCATAGCCTTTCCGCTTGGCATCCTCAATCATATCTGCCGCCGCCGGAATGGTATTCAGATAAGTTGCCACGCGAATCAGGTCAATCGGACTCTCCGAACGGCTCACGATGTCTTTCCTGTAATCACATCTGCCGACATCCGCCATCACTGCGATCTTGAGATTGGTGTCATTATCCCCGACAATCTCACGGATATCATCATCATCGCAGAATTTCCACTTGCCATATTTATTCTCGTCAAACATCTCCTTGGAAGACTTGTAGCCCATCTCCATATAATCTACACCAGCCCTGATATTCGCCTCATACAGCGCCCTGACAAACTCATCTGTAAAATAAAAATCGTTCACCAGACCGCCGTCTCTCAATGTCGCATCGATAACCTTGATGCTTGAACGATAATCCATCAAACTAACAATTTCTTTCATGTTCTCTTCTCCTACATCGTTTGATTAACAGTATCTGTCCCTAGTATAGCACTACACAGGATAGAGAGTCTATACCAGATTAAGAAATTTTATCACTTTAAAGCGTAAAAGTCAATCCCCATCAAGACCTTTTATGATGGCGTATCTTTTATTCTGTTCATCAAGTGCCATAACAACCTCATCCTCCCCGCTAACATAACGGGCAATTTCCATACGTCCATCCCCTATGGTACAAACTGCATTGACATCCAACTCCCAGTTCCTAGAAGTGTCTGCTCCTTTTTTCATCAAATACTGGTTCATCGCATACACACCCTTCCACTCAAAATCATATACTTGGCTGGCGCTCTCACTGACTGTATATTCTTGAACCGCTGTCACCTTTGTCTGTTCCTCAAATGAATCCCAATTTAACATTGTATCATATGAAATTTGTCCCCATCTGACTGTTCCCTTCTTGTTATACTGAAAATCCACCGCCACAATATAAGCGGTATATTCCTCTATCCCCATATCTACTGCATCACTGTTCACAAGCAGACACAACTCTCTTTTTGGCTCTGCAAACCGTACTGTGACTGCATAGATTCCTGCTCCATCACTGTTATAGGAGGCGAAATCCGTCACTGCCCATTCCCCTTTTGGAATATTCGCCTTACTGCCAAAATCCTCGACAATCGCGTTAATTGCACATCGCCAGTCCCACTCAAAAGCATAACTGCCCATCATCTCATAGGTATCTGAGACACGAGACTGCATGGGATCACATGACACCCACCGGTCTTTTAATACGGATGTACCCTCTTGTTTGTGTTCCTTTCTATTTTCCATAAGCGCGATCTCTTTTACATAATCTCTGTATATGGGATTTTCCAGACGATGCCACTCTGGCTCTTTTTTCTCAAGCTGCACGTCCTCAACCTTGTACGCCTTGCGCTGCTTCTGAATAAGCGCCATGACCTCCTCCTGTGTGTAAAGTTTTCCATACTCTTTTTCATACTGATGACAGTATTCTTCCCATTTTGAGCGCTCAATTTCCTCCTCTGCCGGCAAGAGGCTGTCGTATGTCTTCTCTCCGATTGTATACGTTTCCCTGTAAATCCACGCTTCTTCCTTCCCAAATACTTCCTTGGAAACTTTCTGCTCACTGCTGCATTCTTGCTTTTCTTCATAAATCAAGCATGCCCTTCCCGCACTGTCAAGAACAGTCTCTCCAATATAATTTGTATATGCGCCTCCGCTTCCATTATGCTCTATATAACCATAATAATACAACGCTTTCTGACTTCTCACCCAACTCTCAAACACATGACGCAAATACAGTTCTCCTTTATCGTACACAAGGATCATCGTCCAGCTTCCATCATCTACAGGAATGGTACCGCAAAATGTTACTGCTAGCTCCTTCTTCCCATCATTGCCACAATCCAGTTCTGCATACTGAACTGTTTCCATCATCTCAAGAAATACTTCATCAATCAACGTATCACAGACATATTGCATGATTTCCTTTAGAAATACCCCATCAGTTGCTGTTTCAGAGAATGTCCCAAGAAAAAATTTCTGCGCTTCTTTTTCGATGTAAACCTTTCGTTCACCGTCCAAAAACTCCTGAAATGCCTGCTCAATATTCTCTTCCTCCTCTAATGTTATCTTGGACTTTGCCTGCGCATCAGCCTGACATCCTGCACACATGAGACAAATACATAAAAGGTACATTAGGCATCTCATTTTCCTCATGCTGGTTCCTCCTCTCCATTTTCAAAATACAAAAGAGATGTCTTTCGAACTATATAAATCGTTCAAAAAACATCTCCTGCATTCGCAATATATATTATCTCTTGCTAAACTGTGGTGCACGGCGGGCTGCCTTCAAGCCGTACTTCTTTCTCTCCTTCATACGAGGATCGCGTGTCAGGAAACCTTCCTTTTTCAGCACTGGTCTGTAATCTGCATCTGCCTGCAACAATGCTCTCGAAATGCCATGTCTGATAGCACCTGCCTGTCCTGTATAGCCGCCGCCCTTTACATTTACAAGCACATCAAACTTGTCTACTGTATCGGTTGCTGCCAGAGGCTGACGAACGATCACCTTTAACGTCTCCAATCCAAAATACTCATCAATGCCTCTCTTGTTTACTGTAATATTGCCTGTACCCGGTGTCAGATATACTCTGGCGATTGATTTCTTTCTTCTACCTGTTCCATAATATCTTGAAGCATTTGCTGCTTTTGCCATTTTCATTTCCTCCTTTATTCATCACACCGATTAAAATGTCAATGCCTCAGGCTTCTGAGCTGCATGCTTGTGCTCAGGTCCTGCATACACGAAGAGTTTCTTGTACATCTCACGTCCCAAAGGTCCCTTTGGAAGCATTCCCTTCACTGCGTGCTCAATCACCTCTTCGGGCTTTTTGTTCATCTTTTCTCTCAATGTCGCAGACTTCATGCCGCCAACGTAATCTGAATGATGATAATAAACTTTCTGGTCCAATTTCTTGCCTGTCACTGCAACCTTCTCTGCGTTGATGATGATTACATAATCACCTGTATCCATATGAGGAGTGAAAATAGGCTTTTTCTTTCCTCTTAATACGCTTGCAACCTCTGATGCCAAACGTCCTAATGTCATGTCCGTAGCGTCTACTACATACCACTTTCTATCAATTGTAGCTGGGCTAGCCATAAATGTTTTCATTATGTTACCTCCATATACTTAGCCTGTCGGCTCTCCTTTGACGGATATTCCTGTCCGAATCCTTTGATACGGAATGTCCGGCCGTACCATACGGATCCACAAGTCACCTAGATACCCGGGCTAACATCATCGTACCTGTCGGGGCTTTGACAGAATACAATCGCATGTCGCCACATTGAATTATTATATTATACGGTTCCTAGTGTGTCAAGTCCTAATTTGGCAAATTTTAGCCATCTAACCCGCTAAATGTATACTTGACCAGTGTCAGTCCGCAGGCAGGCGCAGTCGGCCCTGCCTTGGCACGGTCACGGGCATTTAAAATATCCGGCAGGGACTCCGGCGCCAGCCTGCCCTTCCCCGCTTCTATCAAAGTGCCTGCAATAATGCGCACCATATTGTACAAAAACCCTGAACCTGTCACCCGTATAGTAATGAGATCCCCTGCCTTCTCCACCGTAATCTCGTAGAGCATCCTCACGGTCGTCTCCACGGCTGTATGTTCACTGCAAAAGCTCTTAAAATCATGCTCTCCTGCCAAGTATGAAGCCGCCTTCTGCATCTGTGCCACATCCAGCGGAACATATGTAAAGTGTGTATAGAATCTATATAGCGGCACTGGAAATTCCCTGTTTAAAATCTTATATTCATACGTTTTTTTGCTGGCTTGATGTCTGGGATGAAATGTTGGCGGAACCTCTCTTGACTCCTGTATGCGGATGTCCTCTGGAAGCCTTTGGTTCAGCGCGTAAGAGATTTTTTCTGCCGGCATTCTCGCCGCCGTGTCAAACACTGCTATATTTCCAAGTGCATGTACGCCCGTGTCCGTCCTCGATGCGCCGATGACCCTGATCTCTTCTTTTAAGAGTCCGCTCAGCTTCTCGTTGAGCACAGATTCTATTGTCACTACATTCGGCTGTAGCTGCCAGCCGTGATAGTTGGTGCCGTCATAGGCGACGGTCAGCATTACCCGCTTCATTCTTCCTGTCTCCTCTATTTTACTCGCTGCACAACCTCTTATGCAAACACGCTTCCTAACAGCAGCGGCAGAAATTTTCCCAAAAATACACCCGCCGCCAGATAGCACAGCACCACCAGATAGGCGATATAATCCCTTCTCTCATAATGCAGCGGCTTCATCTTTGTGCGGTGTTCTCCCCCTCTGTAGCAGCGCGCCTCCATCGCCATCGCAAGGTCATTTGCCCGCCGGAATGCCGATATAAATAGCGGCACCAGCAGCGGCACCAGGCTTTTTGCCTTTTTGACCAGATTACCGCTCTCAAAGTCCGCGCATCTTGCAAGCTGCGCTTTCATAATTTTGTCTGTCTCCTCCATCAGGATTGGTATAAACCGAAGCGCAATCGACATCATCATCGCAATCTCATGCACGGGCACCTTTACTTTATTGAGCGGCTTGAGCATCTTTTCAAGTCCGTCTGTCAACTGGTTGGGTGTCGTCGTGAGCGTCATCACAGAGGAGCCAATGATCAGAAATCCAAGCCGTATTGACAACAGTACCGCAAGCCGTACCCCCTCCTGTGTGACTGTGAGTTTCCACAGATGCAGAATCGGCTCTCCGGGCGTCAGAAACAGATTGAAAATCACCGTGATCGACAGCAGAAATACAATGGATTTCATTCCTTTGACCATAAATCGGAAGGGCACGCCAGACAGCCTGATCACCAGCGCCAGAAAAAGCGCTGCTGTCACATATCCTCCTACTCCGTCAAAGACAAACAGCGATATGATAAAAAGAATTGTCGTCCCCAGCTTTACCCTTGGGTCCAGTCTGTGAATGACAGAATCCGCCTGATAATATTGTCCTAGTGTGATATCCCTGAGCATAATCCGACCCCTATCTTTCTCTAAAATACGCCAGTATTTCCTGCTTGGCTTCCTCGATCGTTGTCACCTCACCGCTGACATCGTACCCATGTTCGCGCAGTTCTTTCATAATATAAGTTACCTGCGGCGCTGCAAGCCCCACAGCCTCGAGTGACTGATACTGTCTAAACACTTCCCTCGGCTCATCGTCATACATCACGCGCCCCTTGTTCATGACGATGATCCTGTCTACATATTTTGCCACATCATCCATGCTGTGAGACACCAATAGAACCGTGATGCCCGTCTCTTTTTTTAGTTTTGCGATCTGGTCCAGAATCTCATCCCGTCCCTTGGGGTCCAATCCTGCTGTCGGTTCGTCCAAGATCAGCACCTGCGGTTTCATTGCCAGAACGCCCGCGATCGCAACACGCCGTTTCTGCCCGCCAGACAGATCAAAGGGGGACTGGTAAAAATACGCATCCTCAAGTCCCACCAGCTTCAGCGCTGCGTATGCCCTCAGCTCGACTTCCTTTTGGGTTAAGCCAAGATTTTTCGGTCCAAAGCATACATCTGAAAACACATCTGTCTCAAACAGCTGATGCTCTGGATACTGAAATACAAGCCCAACCTTGCTGCGCAGCTTCTTTTTGTCAAATCCCTCCGAATCAATATCTTCCCCGTTAAAATAGACAGCTCCCGAGGTCGCTTTCATCAGCCCGTTCAAATGCTGCACCAAGGTCGATTTGCCAGAGCCCGTATGACCGATCAGGCCAATAAACTGTCCATCTGGTATGACCAGACTGATATTGTCCAAAGCCCTGACTGCCATCGCCGTATCTTCTCCATATATATGACTTACTTTATCCAATATAATAGGCATCGTCCTCCGCCCTTTCTCTATCGCATGCACTGGTCCAGCGCTTCCCGGAATTCCCGGTTTGTGAGTACGCCCTTTGGCATGGGGAACCCTTCCTTTGCCAGTTCATGCGCCAGCAATGTCACCTGCGGCACATCAAGCCGCAGTTCCTTTAGCTTCTCCACCTCGGAAAACACTTCTCTTGGGGTGCCCTGTATGGCAACTTTTCCCTGATCCATCACATACACCTTGTCGGCATAAATTACCTCTTCCATATAGTGCGTGATAAGTATGACTGTAATCCGCTCCACGTCGTTCAATGCCCGCACTGCACGAATCACTTCCCTGCGCCCTTGGGGGTCCAGCATCGCAGTCGGCTCATCCAGAACAATGCATTTGGGATGCATGGCAATCACGCCCGCAATGGATACTCTCTGCTTCTGCCCACCCGAGAGCTTGTTGGGAGAAAATTTGCGAAACTGATACATGCCGACTGCCTTCAGGCTTTCCTCCACCCGCTCCCAGATTTCCTTTGTCGGCACGCCCATATTTTCAGGGCCAAATCCCACATCCTCCTCGACAATCTGTCCGATGATCTGATTATCAGGATTTTGAAAAACCATGCCGGCTGTCTGGCGGATATCCCACACATATTTCTCCTCTTTTGTATCCTTCCCGTCTACCCATACGGTCCCCTCCGCAGGATACAGAATCGCATTCAGATGCTTTGCCAGCGTTGATTTGCCAGAACCATTGTGGCCCAAGACTGCCACAAAGTCACCCTGTTCTATATCAAGACTTACATCATCCACAGCAGTTGTGATGCCTTCTACATTTCCCTCTTCGTCCCGCCTGATATACTCATACACCAGATCTCTGACTTTAATGATTCCCATTTTTATCCTCCATGCTGCCGCCTGCGGTTTATTTTTTGCGCATATCATCTTCCTGTATTTTCTGCTGCATAAATGCCTGATAAAGCTTCCTGCGCTGTAATACTTCCTTGTGTTCCTGATCTAATTGAATCTGTCTCTTGATCGTCTCCGCAAGCCAGATCGCCCGAATCTTCTCAAGCACTTCCTCCTCCCTGCTCTTGGAGGTCCCTGTCATCTTGTCTGTATATTCTTTGCCGTATTGCTGTGTCTGTTGCTGCCGCTTCTTATTTGTCTTGTATTCCTCGTCCCATCTCTGTAGTTTTTCCCGTTCTTTTTCTTTGTCCTTCTGTTTTTTATAACTGGCTTTTGCCGAAGCTGTGCTTGCATAAACCTTTGCAGGTCTCACATTGGCAGCATTTGCTGTGTAGGCAGCCGCCCCCATCGGATTTGACGCAAACGGCGTATTGTACTGCCAGCTGCCTGTATTGTATCTGGGTGCCTGCACATTCGCGGCAGATGGCGGCTCAGATGGCTTTATGGTCCTTGGATTGTTCATCAAATACTCATATGCGTCCTGCACTTTAATATAATATTCTTTTGTATCTGAATCTGGATTGGCGTCTGGATGATATAATTTTGCCTTATACCGGTATGCTCTTTTAATCTGTTCCTCCGAGGCATTCTCGCCAATACCCAGAAAGTAACATGCCTCTCTCCTTGTCATCTTGCTATTTTGATTCATCATATACACATCCCTCTCAATAATCCTAATTACGGACTATGAAAAATAAGCTGCACTGGTCGTCATTCAGAAGTATAGGAACACTGTCCTATATTTCTGAATGATTACCAATTTCATGATAAATTATGCCAAAAACGCTCCCAAAGGCTGGGAGCGCATCTGCATACAAAAACGGTTTTCTATTATACAAACTCAAGCACTACCTGCATAGCACCGTCGCCCTTACGCTGACCAATTTTGATGATTCTGGTATATCCGCCGTTGCGTCCAGTATACTTGGGTGCAATTTCATCAAATAACTTTGCTACAAGGTCAATTTCCTTCGTATTTCTCTTTTTGCCAGCATTCTTTGTCGGTACTTCCTTTACGCTGTACAGCACTTTGAGCATCTGTCTCCTCGCATGAAGTCTTGAGGGCTGATCCTTCTTGATCTCCTTCTCCACCTCATCATAGACGGTCACTCTCTTACCATTTTTTTCCTCTTTGACTCTCTTGCCATTCGCATCTTTTCTGGGAACTTTTGCTGTTACTTTCACCATGTCAAAGTTATCTTTTTCCTTGACTGCCATTGCAACCAGACCTTCTACGATTTTCTGGACTTCCTTGGCTCTTGCCTCTGTCGTGATGATTCTGCCATTCTTGCTTGCTACTAACGATGTCACCTGACCTCTCAGCAATGCTTTTCTCTGGTCTGATGTTCTTCCGAGTTTTCTATAACCTGCCATATTTGGCTCCTTTCGTTGCGAGGACACATTACCCTCATTGGTGGAACAAATGACAACGCACTTTGGTCTTACTTATCAAATGTTGGTTTATAATTTCCATCTTTGAGCACAGGTGCGAACACTTTGGGATTACCGCCCCTGCATTTTATTCAAGTTTACGGCTCACTCATCTATTGGACTGAGCTGTAAACCTAACTCCTTTAATTTTGCCAATACTTCGTCTAACGACTTGCGTCCCAGATTGCGGACTTTCATCATGTCCTCCGGTGTGCGGTTTGTCAGTTCTTCGACGGTATTGATGCCTGCTCTCTTTAAGCAGTTGAATGAACGGACGGACAACTCAAGCTCGTCGATGTTCATCTCAAGCACTTTCTCTTTTTCGTCATCTTCTTTCTCGATCATGACCTCTGCATTCTTTGCATTTTCAGAGAGATTGATGAACAGTTTCAGATGCTCGCTCAGCACCTTTGCCGCCAGACTGACTGCCTCGTCGGGCGCCAATGTCGCATCTGTATATACATCTAATGTCAGCTTATCATAATCTGTAATCTGACCTACACGGGTATTTTCTACGGTAACATTTACTCTTTCTACAGGAGTGTATATGGAATCCACTGCTATGACACCGATTGGCAAATCCTCGCTCTTATTTTTATCCGCGCTGATATAGCCCCTACCCTTTGTAATGATTATTTCCATGTAAAGTTTACTGTCTTTGCTGCCGTTTAATGTAGCGATCACCTGATCTGGATTCATGATCTCTATGTCCTGATCGACCTGAATGTCCGACGCCCTGACAACACCTTCACCTTCGAAATCGATAATTGCCTTTTTTACTTCATCAGTTTCGCAGCTATTTTTGATCGCCAGACTTTTCAGATTCATGATGATCTCTGTCACATCCTCCTTCACGCCCGGAATCGAGCTGAACTCGTGTAACACGCCATCAATCTTGACCTGACTTACAGCTGCACCGGGTAAGGAAGCAAGCATAATTCTTCTAAGAGAATTACCCAGTGTAATTCCGTATCCTCTCTCCAAAGGCTCTACTATAAACTTACCATACCTTTTGTCTTCAGAGATTTCTGCCACTTCAATATTTGGACTGTCAAAATCAAATGCCAACACTGTAAATACCCTCCTTTTATGAATGTGATGATAAAGTGCAACAATAGAAAGTACACAAACGCGCACTTCCTACTGTCAAATTCTTCTTTTCTGCCTATATGCACTTCATGACATACCCGAACACATTCCTGTCATGCCCTAAAGCACAGCACCGTCAAATTACTTAGAATACAACTCGACGATAAGCATCTCATCTACAGGAACATCAATTACTTCTCTTGAAGGAAGCTCTTTCACCGTGCCCTTGAAATTCTCCTGATCAACATCCATCCATTCAGGAACCAACCTGCCGTTTGTTGCCTCAGCAATATCTTTATATCTCTGTAAGCTTCTGGACTTCTCTCTGATCTCCACAACGTCACCAGCACTGATCAGGTAGGAAGGAATATTGACGCACTTCCCATTTACCAGCACATGCTTATGCCCTACAACTTGTCTGGCTTCTTTTCTTGTTCTGGCAAAGCCCATTCTGAATACGACGCTGTCAAGCCTTCTCTCAAGCAGAACCATGAGATTCTCACCGGTCATGCCCTTCATACGGTCTGCCTTCTCATAATAGTTGCGGAATGGCTTCTCCAAAACACCATAGATAAACTTTGCTTTCTGCTTCTCTCTAAGCTGCAAACCATACTCACTCATCTTCTTGCCAGCTCTTGAAGACTTTCTTTTAGACTTCTTACCATATCCCAAAAATACAGGATCCAAATCAAGAGATCTGCATCTTTTAAGTACAGGAACTCTATTCACTGCCATGTTTTTATCCTCCTAAAATCTGCGCACCTGATACACAACCATACAGATGCATACATGTCATACTATCGATTAAACTCTGCGGCGCTTTGGCGGGCGGCATCCGTTATGAGGAACCGGTGTGACATCCTTAATGCTGGTCACTTCAAGACCACAAGCCTGAAGTGCACGAATCGCTGCCTCTCTGCCTGAACCCGGACCTTTCACCATAACATCTACAGATTTTAAGCCATGTACCAAAGCTGCTTTCGTAGCTGTTTCTGCTGCCATCTGAGCAGCATATGGAGTAGATTTCTTTGAACCTCTAAATCCCAGACCACCAGCACTTGCCCATGAGAGTGCATTTCCCTCATTGTCTGTCAATGTAACAATTGTATTGTTAAATGATGACTGGATATGTGCCTGTCCCCGTTCAACGTTTTTCTTTACGCGCTTTTTTGTTACTTTTTTTGCAACCTTTTTAGCCATTTTAAACTAACCTACTTTCTCATTCTATAAACTAAAACTACTTCTTCTTATTTGCAACTGTCCGCTTGGGACCTTTTCTTGTTCTTGCATTTGTCTTTGTCTTCTGACCGCGAACAGGGAGTCCCTTTCTGTGACGGATCCCGCGATAGCATCCAATTTCCTGTAATCTCTTGATATTCAGGGCAATTTCACGTCTGAGATCACCCTCAACCATATACTCCTCATCAATGATCGCACTGATCTTCTTCACGTCGTCATCTGTCAGATCTCTGACACGGATATCAGGATTTACACCTGCCTTCTCCAAAATCTTGTTTGAGCTTACTCTGCCTATGCCATAGATGTAAGTCAACCCGATTTCTACACGTTTCTCTCTTGGTAAGTCAACACCAGCAATACGAGCCATGTTAAATTCCTCCATTTTGTTTCGTGACCGGACTTGCTGCATCCGCTCACTGATTAATAGTAAACTAATTGATTGGGGCAGTTTTGCCCGACCGGATACAGACCCGGTTTGTCCGATACTGATAATCGGGGCAGAATCATCTTGTTTTTTCTGCCACTCCAATGAATCATTGAAGTTTTTTACGCGAAACTTTTCTCGGTATCAAGAAGTAAACACACAACAGACCAACTTTCTGTTATATATTTATAGCACCTATTCGTTTTGACGGATTTGAATAAGTGCTTCAGCCGCATTATTCATACAGATTAAGAGGATTGAATTAACCCTGTCTCTGCTTGTGCTTGGGATTCTCACAGATAATTCTGATCTTCCCTTTTCTCTTGATCACTTTGCATTTCTCGCAAATAGGTTTTACTGATGATCTAACTTTCATGTTAAACCCTCCTTTCAAAAAGACCGTTTTACATTATATCATGCAGTTCGGGCAAATGCAAGCCCTATAATCAAAATAATTTTATAATTTACTTATCCCGCCATATAATCCGTCCCTTGGATAAATCATACGGCGACAACTCTAATGTTACCTTATCACCCGGAAGGATACGAATGAAATTCTGTCTCAACTTTCCACTGATATGAGCGAGTACTCTATGACCGTTTTCTAACTCCACCTGAAACATTGTGTTGGGGAGCTTCTCTACTACTGTTCCTTCGATTTCAATTACATCGGACTTTGACATTATTTTACCTCCTTAATGTCTCTACAATATAACTTTATTAAATGTTTTATATCCTCGTTTGTCACAGACGGGATCTCAAGCCTTGGGTGATCATTCTTAATGATCTGTATATGCCTCTTATTCTTTTTCTTCGGTTTGTCAACAGTTCTCACCGTCCCGTTGGCAACATATACAAAATCCTTCGTCTCCTCCACGATAAGATACACTTCGCCCTTATCGTGTCCTGCCAGCGAATATGCCAAAAAACCAATCATTCTCTTTCTCCTGTTTCTTTGTGACTGAACATCACAAAAGAGTAAGAATCTCCGGTTCACCGTCTGTTATCAGAATTGTATTCTCATAATGTGCAGATAATGATCCATCCTCAGTAACTACGGTCCAGTTGTCATCCAGCCACTCGACATCACCGCATCCCATGTTGATCATGGGCTCCACCGCAAGTGTCATGCCGGCACGAAGTTTCATACCGCGCTTTTTCTGCCTGAAGTTGGGCACTTCCGGCTCCTCGTGAAGGGATGTCCCTATGCCATGCCCCACCAGATCACGGACAATGCCATACCCAAACTGCGATACATAATGATCAATGGTATTGGATATATCATGAAGGTGATTTCCAGCCGTCGCTTTCTTGACTCCCTCAAAAAATGATTTTTTGGTCTCCTCTATGAGTTTCTGTGCCTCCGGGCTAATCCGCCCCACACCGTGCGTTCTGGCTGCATCCGAATGGTATCCCTTATAGATCAGTCCGCAGTCAAGACTCACAATATCACCCTCCTGCAAGATTCTGTCTGATCTGGGGATTCCGTGCACCACCTCGTCGTTCACCGACACACAGATGGATGCCGGATAGCCATTATAGTGCAGAAAGTTAGGCACACATCCCATATCCCGGATCAGTTTCTCTCCAAGCTGATCAATAAAGAGTGTCGATATCCCCGGCTCAATTGCCTGCCCAAGCTCTTCATGTACTTTTGCCAGAAGTCTGCATGACTTCCGCATCAGATCAATCTCACGCTGTGACTTTATTGTAACGGCCATTTCCTAATTCCCCCGCACCATATCTCTCATTAAGACAAAATAGTAACGATCGACTCAAATACATCCTTCATGTCCACAGTACCATCCACAGACTTCAGCACGCCCTTCGCCTCATAGAACTCAATGAGCGGCTGTGTCTGCTTATGATACACGTCAAGACGGTTCTTCACAGTTTCTGGCTTATCGTCATCTCTTAAAATAAGCTCTGCATTACAGGTATCGCAGATGCCCTCCTTCTTGGGCGGAATGTGTACAACATGGTAGGTTGCACCACAGTTCACGCAGGCACGTCTTCCTGACATTCTGTTGATAATGTTCTCATCTGGCACATCTACATTGATCGCATAATCAATCTTGTCTCCCAGCTCTGTAAGCGCCTTGTCAAGCACTTCTGCCTGTGGAATTGTTCTGGGAAAACCGTCTAACACATAACCATTCTTGCAATCCTCCTGTGCCACTCTGTCCAGCAGGATTTTTACTGTGAGCTCATCTGGTACCAAAAGCCCCTGATCCATATACTTCTTTGCTTCCATCCCAAGCTCTGTGCCATTCTTAATATTTGCCCTGAAGATATCGCCTGTAGAAATATGCGGGATCGCAAACTTCTCTGCGATCATCTTTGCCTGTGTTCCTTTTCCTGCTCCCGGTGCACCTAACATAATAATCTTCATCCTGATTTCCTCCTTAAAAATAAATAATTTAACGACTACATTGCTGTTCAAAACAGCCTCAATTCAATTTATCCAGCCGCTCTTACACTGGATACCCTCAATTCAGACTGTTTCCATCCTCGATAACATAATGGATAGAAGCAAAGCACCCGCTTTGCTTCTATTCTAATTTTTCATGACTGTCCGATCATCATTCATTCAAAAAGCCTTTATAATTGCGCACAAGCATCTGTGACTCAATCTGTTTGATCGTCTCAAGCACAACGCTGACGATAATGATCAAACTCGTTCCGCCAAAAGAAACGGATGCCTTAAATACACCGTTGAAGAAGAACGGCACGACTGCCACAATCACAAGTCCGATAGCGCCAATAAATATAATGGCATTGAGCACTTTATTCAGATAATCACTGGTCGGTTTTCCCGGTCTGATACCCGGTATAAATCCACCCTGTTTCTTCATATTATTTGCAATCTCTAATGGATTAAAT